>CANQCO010000133.1 GCA_947589705.1 Candidatus Gastranaerophilales bacterium | reverse complement strand
TTATTTTAACTTATGCAGATACTTCCGCAAAAGAAGCTGAACCGATTAAAAACCACTATGAAGTGCTTTTAAATTACCTGGGCTGGCAGGATGTCGGGCAAATTATTGCAAGTGGCGTTTGGACAGAGGGTTCAGTTAATAATACAGATTATCCAAAACGTGCCTATGAACTTGGGAAAAGTTTATAAATAAAATCTTAATTCTAAAATAAAGGCTGATAATTAATTTATCAGCTTTTTATTATTATAAAAAATTTAAAATTATCTTGCCGAAATAATCAGCTGACGCATACAGGCTCATATATTTCGCCTTCGGCTCAATAATTCGCTTTGTAAAACTAAGTGATTCAAATAATCAAACTAAGTGTCTCTTTACAATTATATAACCAGTTTTTCTGTATCCATTTTTTATAACTTCCTTGTAGTTAATTGAGCAATTTAATATCTATGTTTATTTTTCGTATTAAGAAAAGTTGAGTTGTAATGATTTCTCTGTCAGTATTATTTGTTTATAATACAAGTTTAGAAAGGATTATTAATCTAAGTGACTTTTTATATATAATATTCTATAAATCATTCAAGAATATACTTTTGAGAAAACAGTTATTATATTTATTAAACTTGTAATGTATTAAAAAAAATGTATAATTTAATGTTAGTTTGGGAATAAGAATTTTATAAAGAAGAATATTTTTATTTAATTTTATAAATTGGAGTCTGCAATATGAAAAAAGCTAGACATAAGCAACAAATGCTTAATGCAATTATGTTAACAACTTTTTTAATATTACCAATAAATCAGGTAAATGCAGCAATTAATGAATATGGAAAAGGTGACAGCAGTAAATATTACCAACTTAAACTTGATGAATACGGAGTTAACAAACTTGAAGAAGTAAAATCATCAACGTCGGGTACAACCTATAAAGTAAATTATGATTCTAATAATTCATACACTGACTTAAATGTGCGTCCTTGGTCCAATATATCAACAGGAGAAGATACCGACTTATTAAATGCTGATTTTTTAAATAACGGTATAGATGAAATTATAAGAGCCGAAGTTCGAGGCGGTGCAATATATAACAGATATACAATAAATAATATTACAAGCAACTTCTTTGGCAATCATATTATCCAACAAGCTGCATATTACAGTGCTATGGGAGGAACAATAGGGAATGTAAACGGCGGAGAAATCGGCAGTATTGACGGTATTTTGTCGGGAATTTCATAAAAAGTAACAGACACGGTTATGGTGGTGCTGTTTTAATCAAACTAACGGCAGAATAGGGGATATTAATGCTAAATTTATAGGTAATTCAGTTACCGCTCAATACCAAGGACACGGCGGTGCGGTTTATAATGATTTGACAGGAAAAATAAACAATATTAATGCTGATTTTATCGGTAACTCAGTTAAATCAACAGCACAATCAAGCTCAATGTTTGTCAGAGGCGGATCTATATATAATGCAGGTGAAATAGGCGCTGTTAAAGGAAATTTTAAAAATAACAGTATATCCTCAGACAAAAGCCGTGCCTATGGAGGAGCTATATATAATCAAGGTTACAGAACCTCAGGCTCTGCTACGGAAGGCAGAGGAAAAATCGGCTCAATAACAGGTAATTTTACGGGGAATTCTTCCTCCTCCGTCTCGGAAAAAACCGGCGGAGGTGCAATATACAACTGGCATTATGCTGATATAGGAAAAATAAACGGTAATTTTACAAAAAATTATACGTAAAATCAAGGAGGAGACATACCTGACGATAATTCAGCACTCGGCGGGGCAATTTTTAATAACGATTATTCTCATATCGGTACAATTAACGGCAATTTTGATTCAAATTATATAAATACTTCGTCTTATTATGCAGACGGAGGGGCAATTTATAACTTCTATAACAGTTCAATAGATGAAATTAAAGGGAATTTCACTAATAATAATATTACGTCATCGGGACAATATTCAAGAGACGGAGCAATATATAATGAAGGAAGTAAAATAGGCAATATAACGAGTAATTTTAAAGACAATCGTACGGAAAACACATCAGAAAACGGTTATGCCTATGGCGGTGCAATATACAATGACGGAGATATCGGTACGGAGGTTGAAGGCGTAAAAGGCGGAATTGTTAATTCAACATTTTCAGGTAACAGCACTAAAGCCCAAAAGGAAGATAACGCACATGGTGGTGCTATATATACTGTAAAAGATATAGAAATTATTGCCGATAACGGAATCAGTTCTTTTGACAAGAATTATGTACAAAACGGAAATACAAAAGACCAAGAAGCAATATATGCGGAAACAACTGCTACCGTCACTTTAAATTCAAGGAATAAAGGGAGAATTGTACTTAACGATAAAATCAACGGACAGCTTGGATATAAATTGAAATTTACTGGAGATGAAAATTTTAAAGTTATGGAATATAATAACCTGTAATATGTAATATAGAGAAATGGAGACGGAGAGATTCGAACTCTCGTCCGGAATGGGATATAAACCTGCGTCTACGATTGTAGGTCTGTTAATCTCGGTAAAATTACGGCACGAACCATTCCTATAAGATTACCAAAGCAGTTTTGACTGTTACGCAGTGGGAAGTATGTCTTGACTTCTCTACTTCCATAAAGAAGCTGCAGCTTGCATGTTGCACTATGTTAAACGGCAAGCTGGTCTAACATAACGGCTGAACTG
>CANQCO010000132.1 GCA_947589705.1 Candidatus Gastranaerophilales bacterium | reverse complement strand
AGCTGAGTTAACTGAGTTTCCGAAGCGAAAATAACGGCATCGGTATAGTCGCACTTACACATAATTGTTTCTCTTCTGACAGCACAGTCGAATCCCAGAGAAAGACACAACTGCTTTAATATATTAGCCTCATGAGGCTGAAGATTAAATATTTTATATGTTTTGCCAATGTATTTATTTTTTGCCGTATCAGAATATGATGTATCAAAACCTATATTACTAAGTTCTAAAGCAATATCCGAATTTGCATTTTTAACAATAATATCTTTCATAACTAAATTATAAAAAAAAAAGACTGCCTTGTATAGCAGTCTTTTTTTCTGATTATTATTTTACTATGTTAAAATTGAAACTAAATCGCTAAGTTTACCTACATTATTTAACATATCTGACATTTTTGTTTTAGTACCTGTATAAGCATTTTGTCCGATTTGAAGAATATCAGCAACACCGTTTTCATCATTATCTTTAGCACAAACGGTAGGTAATATTGTAGCTACACCAAGCGCACCGCCCATATTCGCGAATGCTTTTGATTTAATAACTTCTGCTGTATCTTCTGCTAAAACTCTTGAATAAGCAATTTTCTTATAACCTTTTTTAGCTACATTTTCAGTAGTTGAAATAACTTTAGAAAGAACATTTTTTGCTTTTGCTGATTTTGTTGCGGGATTTTCAGATAAAAGTTTTGATGCGGTATCTTTCATTTTACCTGATACTTTTCTTAATGAGTTATCCATAACACCCGGTAAATCAACATGTGCTGATTTTAATACTTCAGCAATTTTATTAGCGGCAAGTCGACCTGATGCGAAAGCAAGCAAACCTGCCAAACCAACAGATGCAGCTGCAGCTAAAGGTTTCTTTATATTAGTTTTTTTGTCTTGTTGTTCCGATGCAACAAATTCATCTATAACACCATCAGAAAAATCTTCAAGTTTACAAAGTTTTTGATATTCATCAGATATATTATTTCCGAATGTTTGAGGTTTAATAGGAGTACAATTCACTGCAGAAATATTCATGATATATAACCTTTCTTACATTTTAATTCTACTACAATTAAACCGATAAAGGTTATTTTTTGCCTTTTTATCATAAAATGTTAAGAAAAATTTACAATTATATTTTTATAAAATTAGCCCCACTTAAGTGAACAATATATTTCCTCAGTCTGTCTAAGCCATGCTTCTGAGCCGGGACACCATATTGCACCTATATCTTTAAGTTCATATATACTTATTTCATCAACACTGTCAAATCTTTCGACATAGCTTGCAAGGTTTTTTGCAACAGCCTCAATACCCTCTTCTACATCTGAATATGAATTAAAGTCGCCGTCACCGCCTTTAACACCGCCAAATCTGTTTTCATCAACACAAGTTTCATCATCACCCCAGAGTGATTCTTTACACATTATAGCAGCCAGTAATTCAGGCTCAATTTCGTATTTATTTGCCGTATCTATAATAAAATCAATACGGGGTAAAAATACTGAATCAGGATGATATTTCTTCAATTTTTCCGAAAATTTTTCTTTAAATAATTTTTCTTTTTCCGTATCATAATTAAATTCAGCCTTATCAAATTCATATCGTTTTAAATCGGCATACTTTTCTCTTGAATTTAATTCATCAAGCATACCCTCTAGCATACCGCTTTTTATGTCATTTAAAGTATTTAGATGTCTGTTTACGGCAAACATTGCAATTTTAGTATTTTCCTCAGCCATAAAAGGTTTCAATTGCGATATAATTTCATCTCTTTCCTGCGCAAGTAATTCAGGTTTATAATTCATCTCCGCAGTATTAAGTTCAAACATTTTATCACTTAATAAAGACTTTAATTCATTCATTCTTGTTTCTAAACCGTCAATAGAGGCATTTTTATTTTTAATATCTCTTTCAACATCTTTTCTGCTCAATTTCAATTGTGTACGCATTGTACTGTCTTTAGGAAATTGTTCCCTATCTTCATTTCTGTCCTGAGGCATAGATGAATATCTTAATTCAAGTTTTTTTAACTCTAATTTCTCTTTATCAATTTCTTCCATAACAGAGGCAATTTCGTCTTTAATATCCATTACATCAGATGTTAAAGTAAATACTAAATTACTTGATTCAATATTTTGTAACAAGGCATCTTGTAATGTTTCATACTCCTCTAATTGTTCATCAGGTATATTATCAGCCTCTTCATCCAAGGATACAAGCATAGTGTCATACCATTTATTAAATACTCTTTGTTCCTGATTTAATTGCTCATTAGACCCAGTCCCGTTTAATATAATATTAATTTGGGCTCTTTTATTATCCACCTGCTGTTTAGCAACATCTAATTCAGAATAAAATTCACTAACTGAACATAATTTATCTTCTTCAGTTTCTTCTTCTAGCGGATAATCCTGCAATACTTGGGCCGGTTCAGAATATAAATATACACCATTTCTATTAAAAATACTGATTGGCATATTCATTTCTTCACTATTATTAATATTATTATTTTTAATATTATAATTTCCTGTTAAATTTACCTGCCCGGTAGGATCTATAGGCATAAAAAAACTCCTTTAATACTATTCAGTATTATAAATCGGAAAAGAATAAAAAAACTTTAATAAAAATTTTAAAATATAACGAAACATTAAGATAAAATTAAGTATCTTTAAAATAAATATTTATATGTTAAAATTCTTGTAATAGGTAGATTAACGGAGATTAAGGGATAATGATTGAC
>CANQCO010000131.1 GCA_947589705.1 Candidatus Gastranaerophilales bacterium | reverse complement strand
CGCCTGCGGTGCTACCGTGTTAAACGGCGAAAGAATAATTATGAATTTAGATGATATGAAAGAAATTTCATCATACTGTAAAAATTCAAAAATTATTGCAAGCCACATGGATACAGTAAGCCACTTGACAGTTACAAGAGATGATATTAAAAATCTGAAATTAAATAATGTTATAGTGCCTGATGATAATGAAATATTAACTTTCTAAAAATTTAAGTCAAAGCTTATTATTAATGTAAAGAATCACTTAGTTTTACAAAAGCGAATTATTCAAATAACTTTAGATTTTATATTTTTGCTTAAATTTAAATTTATCCGGCATGTAGTCTTTAATTGTCCTGACATTTATTTTATCTCTATCACAGGTTATAACTAAAGTTTCAGGTGTTGCATATTTTGTATTTAACATTCCCAGTGTTTTAATATTTACAACACCGTCATTATGAATAACTCCGTAATCGTCACAAAATAAGCTGTTCCCTATATAACAAATACAATCAATTTTTGTATCATTTTCAAATTCTTCAATTGCTTTAGAAGCGGCAAATAAAGCAGGTTCTATATACCAGCGCTTTGAAAAATCTATTTTACCTGCCGTAAAAGTTTTTCCGTTAGCAATTATGCTTGCAACAATATTATGGTTTGAAACATCCGACAAATTACTAGAGTTGTAAATTTGTTGCGTTTCTTCTGCAATTTTAATAATGTCTTGTTTATTAATTCCCTTTTGTTTTGCAGATATAAGTCCTGAGTGAGAAAATTTAATATCAAGTTTATCGTATGGTTTGTCAATAACAGTAACTACATCATTTCTGTAAGGCAGATATTGTTCAATAGAATTCAAATTTAACGTATATTTTCCCGTATTTTCATTTTTTTCCAAAGAAACAATAGTAGTATTATTATCAAAGTACCTTGATGTATTAAGCCAGCTTAAGCAGTCAGCGCAAGGAGAAGCTGAATTTTTGTCTTCTCCTAAATTTTTATAACTGCTCATAGCTATATATTTAACTTTGAAATCAATTGGTTTTGAAACAGAATCTTGTAATGAAGATGTTTTTAATACATCATTATAAGCGCCGACTATAGCCGCCCTTTCACCGCAAATAGCCGAAATTTCATTTCTTGTATTGTTAAAATTAGTCGCAAGATACCACATTCCATTACTTAAGCCAATGTTAGATGCATAACCGACTTTCGATATATTTCCGTAATTATAATTTTTTAATGCCAACTCATGAGCTTCAATTACTTTTTCTATTAATAAAGCTTTTTCCGTTTCTGATATTTTAATATTCTTATTATCTGCAACAACATTAACTTCACTTGGATTAATGTTGTATTTTTCCGTTAATGTTGTTGCAGGTTTGGTATTTATACTTCGAAATAAAATACTAAAGATTTATGATATAATAAACTTATGAAAACTGAAGGTAAAAAAACTGTTAAGATAGCTTTCTGCGACTTTTGGCAAGGATGTGAATTTGATAACTTACATTTTATAAGAATACTGAAAGAAAAATATAATTTAGTATATACCAATGAGCCCGATTATCTTTTTTGTTCGTGTTTTGGAAAAGAACATTTTAAATATAAAGACTGTATTAAAATATTTTATACAGGAGAAAATTGCACATGTGATTTTAATCTTTATGATTACGGATTGACATCTCATTATATGACAATAACAGACAGGCATTTAAGGTTGCCTCAATGGATACCTTATGATATAAGTCAAATAAGTTTAATGGAATTTAACAGAGAAAAAAATCCTAATTTGAATAAAAAGAAATTTTGCAATTTCGTATATTCAAATGCGCATTGTGCCGAACGATTTCGAGAAGTATTTTTTGAAAAATTATCAAAATATAAAAAAGTTGATTCCGGCGGAAGTATTCTGAATAATTTAGGATATAAAGTTCAAGATAAATTAGATTTTATTAAAAATTATAAATTTACTATTGCGATTGAAAATTCTTTTATTCAAGGTTATACAACGGAAAAACTGAGCGAGCCTTTAATTATGGGCTCTATGCCGATATATTACGGCGATCCTATGGTTAACAAAGAGTTTAATACCAATTCTTTTGTAAATATAAGGGATTATAAGTCAATTGACGAGGCTGTTGAATATATTGTCGAACTCGATAAAAACGATAAATTATATTTGGAAAAATTGCAAAGCCCTTGTTTTATTCATACTAATGTTGAAAAGTATTACAGAAATAAAATTGTTGATTTTTTCAGTAATATTTTTGACTGTAAAAAAGAAGAAGCAAAAAGAACAACGCAATATGGCTGGACTAAATATTATATAGAAGCTATTAACCCCCCTCGCTACAAAAAATTCGAAATTGCAAAAATAAAAGAAAAGATGAAAAAAATATTTTCAAAGGAAAACATTTGATTAATAAATTTTTCAAAAATAAATAATTTAGATGTAGGGTAAACTTTAGTCTACCAATTAATTTCTCGGCGGATTTGGCTTCCAATTATATTAACTTCTTAAATAATCATGTCCTCCGTATTTCTTACTTGCTTTATCCCTTAACAGAATTTTTATATCGTCTTTATACTCCTCTATGTTCCAGCCTTCGGGGTATGAATAATTACAGGGTAAAGTTTTATATCTTCTGTTAATTATATACTTATTCAAGTGGCTTTCATCGTGCCAAAGCGCTATTACATTATTCTCTAAATCCTCGTGAGTATTTTTGCTCAACTGCTCGCACATTTGTAAAAATTCTTTTGAGCGTCCCCCGTTAAATGCACCTTGCACATAGGTAAGACCCC
>CANQCO010000130.1 GCA_947589705.1 Candidatus Gastranaerophilales bacterium | reverse complement strand
CATAGCGGCTGAACTGCGCTTACGCAGCAAGAGCTCTTGCTCTTGAAAAATCAGCTTTAATTACGTTATTAGCGTTTATTTTAGTTTGCTTGTTGATAACTCAGAACAGCACTGAGAATCGCAGCCTGATTACACCAATCCACCCGTCAAATCCAAAACGTCCCCATATTCAATTTTCAATGTCCTAAATTTAATCTAGTGTCGCACTCTACCACCGACTCCTCGTCGCTGTACGAGTGCTCAGACTTCACTTCGTTACGCATACAAGCTCGCAAAGCTCATCTTTCGCTTGCTCGTTTTGTAACCTTTTCAATACGTCACTCTCAAAATTTTACTCACACCACTTCGTGACTTATCGTAAAATTTTGTTCGGACATATTAATATTATAACAATAATTTTATTTTTTACATTAAATTTTGTTTTTTTAATTCTACAATTCTTTCTTCTCTCGAATTTGTTTTCAAAACACTATCTAATATATTTGTATCTAATAACTTAGTAAATAAACCTTGAACTTCGAATTTTTTGTTATTTTTTTTCATTGCTGAAAAATATTTATTAATAATACTATTAGAGTAATTTATTGCAGTATTTTTTATATTTTCACTACAATCAGAATTTAGAATATTAAGAGCAAAATCTCCGCCTAGTAGGGCAAAAAGTATATCTCCATATGGATTTTTATTGTGAACATTTAAGTCATTAATATCAATAAAATTGATACTTTTTGTTTCTATATCAAGCATAAAGTTATGAGGATTAGTACAATCGAATTCATATCCAAGATTATCAATAGTATTAGCATTTTTTATACATTCATCAAAAGATGACTGAGGAAACTCAGCTAATGTTTTAAGCAAATTATGATGTAATCTTACATTTCTTTCCGATAACAAGGAAGAATCGTCAAATCCTACACCATAAGATATTCCGGACTGACGTTTTAAAATATAATAAACTTTTGAATAGTTTTTTCCGTGCGGAATTTCGATTTTTGCGATAATTTGTCCCACATTCAGTTCGGGGGAAAAATCTTTTATTTCTATAATTTCAGGCTTATTACGGGCAATATTAACCATTTTTGAGCGTTTAAATGTTTTTATAACCCATTTATCACAATTGGGAATTTCTATAATTTCACCTTCAAACCCGGAACCAAGAATTTTTCCTGTATAATCTGCTATATCAGTAATATTTGATAGAAAATCATTTTCCTTTGCCCATTTTATAAAGTTATTGAATGAAGATTCATCATTTTTTTTACTTAATCCGGAAAAGGAAGTCGTTCTGACAAATGTATCATAATTTTGTGTAAAAATATTCTTTCCGATTTTATTTTGGTTTATAGAAAGAGAACTTTTTATATTAAAATTTTTTGCACTATATATAATCATAACTTTACACTTTATTTAAACCTGAAATAATTAAAATTTGTTAATAGTTTTTATATTTCTAAGTTTTGTAAACAATACTCAAGAATTACTTCTATAGGGTTATATTTTTTTTAAAATTGTGATATAAATACATTAAATTAAACTAAATCGGAGGTTAATATATGACAGTAGGTTCATTTGTTTTTATGTTACATTCTCATCTGCCGTATTACAGAATGGCAGGAATGTGGCCGTTTGGCGAAGAAAATTTATATGAATGTATGTCTGAAACATACGTACCATTATTAAATGCAATATCAGAGTTATATGAAGAAGAAGGAATAAAAGCAAAGTTAACTGTTGGTATTACTCCTATTCTTGCGGAACAACTAAATGATGAACATCTTCAAAATGGTTTTGTACAATATTTAGATTCAAGAATAAATGCAGTTTCAAAGGATTTAGAAAGATATCCTGATCCGAATGTAGAACATTCACAGCATTTAAAATATCTTGCTAAATACTATTTTGATTGGTTTAATCACATTAAAGATTCTTTTGTAAATAAATACAATAAAGACTTAGTAGGTGCATTTAAAAAATATCAGGATTTAGGTTGTATAGAAATAACAACGTCAGGTGCTACGCACGGTTTTTCTCCGTTATTGGCAACAGATTCAAACTTAAATGCACAATTTAAAGTAGGACAAGATACCACAAAAAGATTGTTCGGTAAAAAAGCAAAAGGATGCTGGCTTCCTGAATGTGCATACAGACAAGGTTATGAATATACTGGAAAAGACGGACAAAAGAAATGGCGTCCTGCTATAGAAGTAACTCTTCAGAATAATGATATTGAATATTTCTTTACGGAATCACACGTTATTGAAGGCGGTAATTCTGTCGGAGAAAGAAGAGTTGTTGGAATATACGGTAATATTGAATATATTCCTCTTCCCAAAAGAGATGCTACAGGGTATGATACTTATTCAGCTTATTGGCTGCCTGATGCACAAGTTGCAGTTATGGGCAGAAATGACCGTGCAGGTTTTCAGGTATGGTCGGCTGCAGATGGGTATCCCGGAGATGGCTGTTACAGAGAATTCCATAAAAAAGATGATAAATCAGGTATGAATTATTGGAGAATTACTTCTTCCACCACCGATTTAGGTAATAAAATGCTTTATGATCCGGTATTGGCGATGAATCAAGTAAATTCTAATTCTGATCACTATACAACACTTTTATATCATTTATTAAACGACCATAAAAAGGCAAGAGGTAAAGAAGGGCTTCTGATGGTGTCTTTTGATACCGAATTATACGGTCACTGGTGGTTTGAAGGTGTTGAGTTTATTAAACAGGTTATCAGAAAAATTAATAACTATATTCCTGAAATAGAAAGATGTACGGCAGGTGAATATTTAGAAAAACATCCGCCTGTAGATACTATTCAAATTCCTGAAAGTTCATGGG
>CANQCO010000129.1 GCA_947589705.1 Candidatus Gastranaerophilales bacterium | reverse complement strand
TCCTCAATATTATTCAATATCCCCTGCTAATAAATAATATAATACACTATAGTGTTTTTTATTTCTATAACAAAAAAAGTAATTTATATAATTTAACCGATTAGGTTAATCAAAAGACTTATTTTGTATGTTCCGTTATTATTTAGTTCAAAAATAAGTTAAGACAACAAACATAAAACTTCGACACTGGATTAAATAATATATATATGTAATAAAAATATTAATAAATCAGAATTAATAGAAAATGATTGAACAAATTTTGCTTTAAAAGTATTAGCAAAATTTCAATTAAAAGATATTAAGAAAATGTATCTTTGTATTAAGTTATATCCTTTTTAATTTTTTCAGCATTTTTTCTGTCTTCTTCACTTAAATCGCAATTTAATGCTATCTCAATATCGGATTTTGCTTTTTCTATATTATTAGTATCATTATTTAATACACTTCGCATTATATAATAGTGACCGCAATTAGGTGCCATTATAATAGCCTTGCTTATTGTATCAATCGCATCTTGAAGTCTTCCCATTTTTGTTAAAATATCTGTTTTTAAATCATATAAAGATACATCTTTTTTGTCTTGTAAAATATAATTATTTATTATTTCTATTGCTTTAAAACTGTTATTTATTTTTAGATATACATTTGCAAAACTATCAATTTGTTCTCTGGTTTTTATGGGATATTCTATTACTTTTAATACTTCAATATAATCTTCATCTGATAAATATTCTTTTAAAAGATTATATGCTTTTTCTAAATCTTGATCTTTGCTTTTGTCATTTAATAAATTTTTTATTTCTGCTCGTTCAAAATAAAATTTATAATTATCATCCTTTATTTCAATTGCTTTATTTATACTATTTAAAGCATTTTTGGTAAAATTTATATTTTTGTACATTATGGCGAGATTAAAATAATATTCAGCAAAAGTTTCATCTGAATTTGAAGTTTTCTTTATTGCGTTTTTATATAATTTAATTGCCTTATTATATTCTAACTTGATAAAGGCTTTTTGAGCTTCATCAGCCAGTTCTTCAGCAGACTTTTTATTAAATATAGAAAAAATCATTAGATATCTCCTTTTTTATTAAGTTTAAAAAAATATTTTATATGGTTTTATAAAACTATTATATTTTGGATGATTAGGATTTGCAATATTATAAAAATCAAAATTTTTTAAAAATTTTGTACCACCGATGCACCGCCATTTTTATCTAATAAAATGCCAATCTGCAATAGCACCAAGTTTTTCTGCATTTTCGGCATATTCAGGTAGTTCTTTATAATTTAACGAAGAAATAATAAAATTTAAACGAAAATCATTTATTTTATTATTTATTTTCAACTCTGAAATATATATTAAGTTTTTCAGAACAGCTTTTTAATTGCAATTACTAACAAGTTGTTAATATGTTTTTTCTTTAATTGGAGGAAGTGAAAATTTTATATTTACAATGTTATTTTGTATTCCTAATGATTCTATATTTTCTTTTGTTGCATATATGCCATTTGTTATTATTTCGAATTTTATATTAGGATATTTTTTTTTATTATCGGTGGAAACACAAGAAGTATTTGGAGGTGAAATTATTCTTGATGAACAAGGAACATTTAAAACTTGTTTCCATTTAATTTCACATGCCGATTATATTTCAGTAAAAACAAAAGATAATAAAAAAATATAAAGTTACGTGATTTAAAAATATAAATCCCGATGACGATTTTGCTATATTAACCATTAATTCCAAAAATAAATTCAAACCAATTATTCAATCACAAAATAATTATTTTAAAATTGGTGATAATATTTATACAATAGGGAATCTGGAAAATATAAAATTTGTTTTTAATAAAGTAAGAAGAGACTTTGTAAAAAAACATTATCCTGATGTTATGGTTGTTGAACCGGAAAAATGTATTGAATTAGTTAAAAAAGAAAGTGAAAATGGCGGTGCTGATGTTGTTATGGAAGTTGCAGGAACTGAAGAATCTTTTCAGACAGCATATATGGCTGCACGACCTAATGCAATTGTAACCATTGTTGCACTTTATGATAAACCTATGATTTTACCTTTGCCAGATATGTATGTCAAAAATCTTACGTTTAAAACAGGTGGAGTTGACGCATGTGACTGTAATGAAATTTTATCCTTAATTGAACAGGGTAAAATTGATACAACTCATTTAATTACTCATAAATTTCCGCTAAAAGATATTGAAAAAGCATACGAAATATTTGAAAACAAACTGGAAAATGTTATTAAAATTGCTATTGTGAATTAATTTTGAATACAATTTAGATTGGATTAATTTACCTGTAGCTTCCGACCTTTCTTCCGTATTTATCGTACTGTGTTATTGTGCCTGATGAATCTTTTTTAAAACTGCCGGTTTTTTGTCCGTATTTATCGTAAGATGTTGTAACTCCATTTGAATCTGTTTTATATGAACCTACTTTTGCTCCGTATTTATCATATTGAGTTGTTGTTGAACCTACAGTTCTATAACTTCCGGTTTTTACCCCATATTTATCATAGGTATTATATCCTGATGATGTCTGTTTGAATGATCCTGTTTTAGAACCGTATTTGTCATATTGGTTAATAGTTGAACCATTTTGTTTAAAAGACCCCGTTTTTTGCCCGTACTTGTCATAAGAATTTGTATTGCTAATACCCAAATTTGCAGTTAAAAATAAAACAAGTAGAGTAAATAATAATTTTTTCATTTTTCACCACCTATGTTATTTAATTTGTCTTTTAATCAACTCAATAATAACAGAAACCAAAAAATCTTGCTCAACTTGATTTAAATTTCTGCTTTTGGTAGTTGTTTATAGTTAGTTTTTTT
>CANQCO010000128.1 GCA_947589705.1 Candidatus Gastranaerophilales bacterium | reverse complement strand
CTTTTTGGTCTTTTGCTTGAGTGCCGTTATGAGAACCGTATATACTGAAATCGCCTTCACCCGTTGAAACACCACTGTCATCAAGCGATTTACCAATATTATATATGCCGTTATCTACGGTGTCATCAATAAAGAATCGTCTTAAACCCGTCTGTTTATCGACGTCATAGAGGGTATTTTCATCAGCATAGCCCGTAACTTTTAAATTGACCGTTTTATCTTGTATATCAAGGTCATAATTAAATCTGTTTGAACCTATTTTAATTTTATCATCCGTGGGTTTTGTTTTATCAAACTTAACACTGCTTGAACCTTGATTGGTAATGATATCTTTTCTTGTATTAAAATCATAACCGTTTTCGACATCACTGCCACCTTTAATATAGAGGTTACCAAGCTTTAAATTACCCCAGCTTGTTCCTTTAAATGTAAGTTTGTCAGAGTCAAGATATCTTCCATTTTCATCACTTGCCATATTAAGATTCAAGTCAAGGTAACTGTTTGACACGTGGAAATTATTAAATGTATACTCATCTAATTTATCTTCTATTTCTTTACCAAGTTTTAAGGTTGAATTATTAAAGTTAAAACTTTTGTAATCATATTCTTTGCTGTCGCCCTCAAGTTCAAGGTTAGCGTTGTTAAATGTTATAATGTTATCTTTAGAACCATTAATTCCGCTATCGAGTACAAAATCGTTAGCCGAATCCGAACCAAAAGTTGCATGTGCATTTGAACCAGTGAATGTAAGAACTGAATTATCTATTGTGCCGCCTTCACCTTTATGGTTAAACTGGGCATAATTTCCAAGTTCAACACTAGTATAATCTAATTTGCCCGAGTTAACATTAAATGTTCCGCCGTTAACCTGCTTTTTACCTTTAAAAATATTTTTGCTGTCAGAGACGTTTGTTGTACCTCCCGTTTGGGTAAAAGTACCTTCAAAATTGCTTGCGCTTGCATTTACGTTAAGTTCTCCGCCTTTTTGTTCTAATGTACCTTTACCCGAAAATTCACCTGCAAGTTCTAACGTACCGCTTTCATTTGTTATTGTACCGTCATTTTCAACTTCATTGAGTTCTCCGCCTTTTGTAGTAAGATTTGCCTTCTCTTTATTAGTGAGTTTACCCTTAACGGTTGTTGTTTCCGTTGCGGTTACGGTGCCCGAGTTATCAAGAGTGGAGTTGAATTTTAAATTTGTACCTTCTATTTTAGCAGTCTCAGATTGGTTATTAACAGCACCTGTAGCGGATATTTCATTCGATGCTGTAATAGAACCGCTGTTGTTTACCGTTCCCTCTGCGGTTATATCTTTACCTGATGTGATAGTACCTTGGTTTGTAATATTTTTAGCTGATATATTGCCTAATGTAGAGGTAATTTGACCATCAGCGCTATTATTTGTTATATCCCCGTCAGTAAGAGTAATATTACCAGTTGTAGCGGTAATTGTCCCGTTATTTGTAACACCGCCTTTTGTAACTTCAATAATTGCAGCTTCAATACTGCCTTGATTTTGTATTGCATTACCAATTAACTCTTCACCGCCTGTTATTGTTAAGGTGTCACTAAGTTTAAGAATTGTATCTTCTTCATCGTTATGATATGAACCAAAAGTTGCCTTCTGTCCTTTTATTGTGCCTGAATCGTTTTGCACGGAACCTGTAACATTAAATTCACCGCTGCTTTTCTCCATATCAATAGTACCGCCCGAGTTAATCAGGGTTGTGGCGTCAAGTGAACCAGTTCCCAGGCTTGTCAGAGTACCACCTTCATTACTTAAAGATACTACCTTAATGGAACCGGTATTTCTGATATTTCCTTTATTTGTATTTACACTGCTTTCTAAATTCAAAATACCGCTATTACTTATACTACCATCATTTTCTAATCCGCTTGGACTTGATATTGTTAGCTCGGCACCATTTTTGTTGACAAGAGAATTTGCCGTACCGTCAGCCGTATTTTTTATTGTAACGTCATTAGAAACGGTTGTCTTGGCACCTGTTTTGTTTGTAACAACACCGCTATTTTGTACGGTTATTTTACCGTTATAAGTGTTTTCGCCTTCTTCGAAATTAAGTGCTTTATTTTTAGTTCCGTCAACTACAATATTAACATCAGTGCTGCCGCTTGTATATCCTTTAAGGTTTAAAGTTAAACCTGTATTCTCTGCATTTTCGCCAAGTATTACATTTAATTCTTTAGCACCGTTAGAAACACTTTCTATATTAACCGTAGCATTTGTTGATTTAAAATTAAGGCTGCCTGCCTCATCATCAATAACCTGACCGATTAAAGAGAGAGTTTTGCCATTTTGTAAACTTAAAATTCCCGAGCCTTTTAATTTGGTAGAATTTTTTGTATTGTCAAATGAAGTATTTCTGTTTAATACCAATTCACCATGTTCATTAATGGTTATATCTTTTGCTCCATCGATTGAAATATTATCGGCAGTTGTTAATTTTGCCGCTGAGCTTCCGTTCCCAATCGTCAAATCGGCATTGTTAAGCGTAAGACTTGAACCCTCGACAAAAACATTATCTTTATTATTTTCCCATTTTAATTCGCCGCCCTTAAATTCGGATTTACCGCCGAAGAAGGTATTACCGTCTTTATCAAAAGTCAAAGAACCGTCAGAATTTGTGTATGTACCCGTGTATTGTCCGTTATTACCGCTTAATACTACACTGTTTTTGGTGCTGTGGGTAATTGAGACATTTGAGTCGTTAGAAGCAAGTCCGTTACCGAATGTAACTGTTCCTGCCTCTCCTGTTATAGTAAGTGAGCTGTTTGCGGAAAACATAATATCAGGGTTAGCCTTATCGCCATTGTTTGTATAACTAAATTTAACGTCACCGCCACTTTCTGTTTGTATTATCATTTCACCCAGATTGCTAATGATACC
>CANQCO010000127.1 GCA_947589705.1 Candidatus Gastranaerophilales bacterium | reverse complement strand
GGGGGGGGAGGATAGGAAATTAGTTACTACTTTAACCCGAAGAGAAAATGCAGTTCGGATTTAAGGCGAAGCAGCAAGGGAATTTTTCTGCAATTATAAACTTTATTTTCTATAATAGCATCAGCCCAAGGTTCAGGCTGCAATGTGATACCATATTTTAATGCTTGAGAGGCAAAATATTCATAGCTTTTTATAACGGATTTTTCAATTGCCTGATTTTTGGTATTCATTTTACTTTCAAGGTGGTTAACAGCTCTTGCTGCGGTTTTTACTCCAAGTTCATTACATAGTGCAAAAAAATTATCTATTTCTTTTTTATTATCATTAATATTTGGGAAAATAATATATTTAAGTTTAACTCTGTTTGATTTATTGCCTGTTTTATCAATATATTTTTTTATGGTAGATTTAACGTCTTCAAATTTATCAACTTTTTTTATTCTTTTATATGTTTCTCGAGAACCGCAGTCTACAGATATACAAACAGAATTATTATTATCAGCATTAAGCATATCGACAATGGCTCTTTCAAATCTTATTCCGTTTGATAAAACTTCCATACGGCAATTTTTCAAAAGAAGCAGTCTGACCAGTTCAGGAAATTCTTCAAGCATAGTAGGTTCTCCTCCCATAAATGCTATAAATGTATCTGAATTTAATCTTCCTTCGTTTATTAAATTATTTATTATAGGGAGCGCATCATAATCAGAACTTTTTTTTATTTCATTGGAATATTCAGAGTGTACAGAACAGTAAAAACAAGCGGCATTACAGTGTTTCCAATTAAAAATCGTAATTTTGTATATTTTTCCGTCAAATTCTTTCCAATCTTTTTCTTCTAACATAGGACACTGCTTACATCTTTCGGGGATTATTCCTTTTTTCATATTGTCAATAATATCAAGCCTTCTTTTTTCATTTTTAAAAAAAGCATTCTCTTCGTTATAAGGAATAAATTCGGGACCTTCCCATACTTCATTGCAATATTTGAAACCGTTAAAACTTAAATCGATACTTCCTAATATATGATTGCAGCATTTATATTGCATTTTGTTCTTCCTTTTGTAAATATTATACCAAAATATAGGATTTTATTATATATTTTAATTACGAGGTATTTATGGAAGAAAAATATTCAATTTGTACATTTCCATTTAATGCGGCTCAAATAAGCATGCAAGGTGAGGTATTTGTATGCTGTCCGCCTTGGTGCAATAATTATTCTTTCGGTAATATTTATGAACAAACTTTTGATGAAATTTGGAACGGGGAAAGAGCAAAAGAATTTCGCAGGCAATTTATTAACAATGATTATAAGTATTGTAATTTAGATTTATGCGTTAAAGATTGTTCTCAAAATATTGTACCTTCAGAAAATGCACCAAAACCTAAAACTTTTATATTTTGTTATGATTCAACCTGTAATGTAAAATGTATCTTTTGCAGAAGTTGTCATCAAAAGCAGGATTTATCATATTTTGATGAGCATATGGATGAAATTATATCAAATATGCTAGAAAATGCTGAAAATGTAGTTTTATCGGGTGTAGGTGAAGCACTGTTTAGCCCTCATTCAAGAAAATTAATTAAACGAATATCCGAAATGTTTCCTAATATTAAATTTTCACTTATTTCTAACGGAATTTTATGTGATGAAGAAAATTTAAAACAGCTTGGAATTATTGATAAATTGTTATCCATAACAGTTTCACTGCATGCCGTGAAAAAAGCCACCTACGATAAACTTGTTAAAAATGGCGATTTTGATAAAGTAATGAAAAATTTAAAATTTCTTTCAGAGTTAAAATGCCTTGGCAAACTGGATAGATTTATATTAAATTTTGTTGTAACTTCATATAATTTCAAAGAGATGGCAGACTATGTGAAAATGGCGGAAGAATTGGGGGCTACGGTCGGATTTTTGGAACTTCTTAAACTTGAAACTAACGAGGATGTTTTTGAAAAACTTAATATTTGTAGTGAAAATCATCCTAAGTATAATGACTTTGTAAAAGTTATGAAAAATCCTATATTTCGTTCCGGTAAATGCACAATTAATGATACAATGTTGAATATAAAACGAAATGGTTTTTTAAAAAATTTAACTTTAATATATAATAATTTTATAAAAATAAAGAGGAAATAAAATGGCATATTTATCATGTGAGTTTGTAGAAAACGGAATGTGTTTTATATATGATGCGGCGGTTTTATGTTCGTATTCAATGTGCATGAAATTTGAAGCAATAAAAATAATTGAAGATTATAAAGGTGAGATTTTTGATTGGGATAAAATAAGACAAATTAAACAGGAATATCGTGATAGATTTGCAAAAAATGATATTCCTCCAATATGCCAAGGCTGTCCCAGTTTAAAAGTTAAAGACTGGTCCGGAGATATGCAGCTTAAATATATTCTTATTAATCACTGGGAAAATTGCCCGTTAGATTGTATATATTGCCACACACATGAACGAAAAAAAGAATTAAACAAAATGAAACCGTGGAAAATTCTTCCTGTTTTAAAAGACGCACTTAAAAATAATATGTTGAGCTATGAAGGAAACGTTAATATAACAGGTGGCGAGCCTACGGTATTAAAAGAATTTCCTGATTTAATGAAATTTTTCTTGGAAAAAACAAATATATTTATAATGACAAATACTGCGGCTTTTGATTATTCTAAGTGGATAAGAAAAGCCATTGAACTTAAGCGCTCGGCTCCCACAATTTCTCTTGATGCCGGAACCAGAGAAACATATAAAAAAATAAAAAATGCCGATTGCTTTAATAAAGTTATTAAAAACATAAAAAGATACCAAAAAGGTTTAGATCCGATTCGTAACAGCTTGATAGGCTTAAAATTTATTTTCATTCCGGGATACAATGATACGTAAGAAGAAATTCAAAG
>CANQCO010000126.1 GCA_947589705.1 Candidatus Gastranaerophilales bacterium | reverse complement strand
GCCAGAAATTTTACTGTTTTTGCTATATCTTCAGGCTGACCTAATCTTTTTAACGGTATATGCTCGGTTATTTTTTCAGTATCTAAATCTTTTGTCATGTCTGTTTGGATAAATCCGGGGGCTATTGCATTTACTCTGATATTTCGTGAGCCGAGTTCTTTTGCAAGTGATTTTGTAAAACCTACAAGCCCTGCTTTTGCCGTTGAATAATTCGCTTGCCCCGCATTCCCCATTAATCCTGATATGCTTGACATATTTATAATACATCCGCTTCTTTGTTTTACCATTGTTTTTATTATGGGGCTTGTCATATAAAATGCACTGTTTAAATTTGTATTTATAACTGCTTCCCAGTTATCACTGCTCATTCTCATAAATAATCCGTCGCGAGTTATTCCTGCATTATTTACAAGTACATCTATTCTCCCGAACTCGTTTAAAACTTCGTTTGCTGCTTTTTCGCATGCTTCTTTATCAGCTATGTTAAACTTATATGCTTTTGCTTTTGCACCAAGCGATTTTAAATCTTCTATAGTTTTATTTGCAGCTTCCTCATTGCCTGCATAACTAATGGCAACATCATATCCTGCTTTTGCAAGTTCTATTGCGCATGCTCTGCCTATTCCCCTTGATGCGCCCGTTATTAAAGCAACTTTATTTTCTGACATTATACAAGCTCCTTTTCTTTATTGTTTGATAAGTCATTTATTACATTTTGAAGTGAATCCCAATCATATATGTTATATGTTGTTATATCTGCATTTATTTTTTTATTTAGTCCTGCTAATACCTTACCGGGGCCTATTTCAATAAAGTTTGTAACTCCTTTATCTGTTATGTTGTTTATTGTGTTTGTCCACATAACTGATGAATATATTTGTTTTGGAAGTTTTTCTTTAAATATATTTCCTTGTGTTTCAGCTTTAGCATCAACATTTGTATAAACTGGGATATTGGTATTATTAAAAGTATAGTCTTTTATGAAATCAGCAAAAGAATTTCCTGCTTCAAGCATTAAAGGTGAGTGAAAAGCACCTGAAACAGCAAGCGGAATAACCCTTTTTGCTCCTGCTTCTTTAAATTTATCCATGCTGTTATTTATTTCATCTCTATCACCTGTTATTACAACCTGCCCCGGACAATTAAAGTTGGCTACATATACATTATTTAATTGTTTTGTAATGTTAATAACTGCTTCATCATTGAGCCCGAGAACAGCTGCCATTGCTCCTTTGGCTTTTTCAGCGGCTTCATTCATTAATTCCGCTCTTTTTTGAATTAATTTTAATGTGGTTTTTAAATCAGCTCCGCCTGCTGCATATATTGCGGCATATTCCCCAAGACTGTGTCCTGCCGTACATGCTGTTTCTATATTATATTTCTCTTTTAAAGCTTCATATGCGGCAAGTGATACAGTTAATATACACGGCTGCGAATTTATTGTTTTCTTAAGTTCTTCATCTGTACCGTTAAAGCATATATCTGATATACTTCTACCTAAAACTTTATCTGCGGTTTCAAAAACTTTTCTTGCGGCAGAAGAATTTTCATATAAATCTTTTCCCATACCTTGCGCTTGTGCACCTTGACCGGGGAATATTAATGCGAATTTTGTCATTAAGCTATACCTTCTCTTAATCTTACAACTGTTGTACCGACTGTCATTCCGGCACCAAAACCTGTTAAAATTGCTGTTGCAGGGAGTTTAATTTTTCCTGATTGAATTGCTTCCGTCAGGGCAATAGGTATTGAAGCTGCTGAAGTATTTGCGTATTCCTGAATGTTTGATATAACATTTTCAGGATTAAATTCAAGTCTTTTTTCAAGCGCTTCAATTATTCTCATATTTGCCTGATGCGGAACGAGGTAATCTATTTCGTTCATTTTAAGACCTGATTTTTCAACACATTCTTCAACGTAAACGGGAAGTTTTGTAACTACATATTTATAAACTTCTTTACCTTCCATTTTTACAAACATATCTTCTTTTTTATTAGGTTTAACAAGCGGGCAGTTTTTACCGGGGATAGGCATTTTAATAAAATCACCAAATTGACCTTCAGCTTTTAAGCTTACTGCAAGTATATCATCCTGCTCATCGTCAGAAACAGTCAGCATCATAGCACCTGCTCCGTCACCAAATAATACACAGGTTGAACGGTCTGTCCAATCTACACATCTTGAAACGGCATCTGTTGCAACTATTAAAACAGTTTTAGCTGATTCCGATTTTATTAATGCTCTTGCGATACCCATTCCGTATATTAATCCTGAGCATGCCGCAGTTATATCAAAACAAGCCGCATTTACTGCTCCGATTGCCGCTTGGATTTCACAAGCACTTGAAGGGTATGCATGTGTTTCTACACTTGCTGCAGCTATTATATAATCAATTTTATCTGCTGATATTTTTGATGTTTTTAAAACTTTTTCCGCTGCTTTTATCCCCATTTCAACGGCTGTTTCATCACCTGATAAAACATGTCTTCTTTCAATACCGGTTCTGGTTCTAATCCATTCATCGGATGTATCAAGTATTTTTGTTAAATCGTCATTCGTAACTACAGCTTCCGGTACTTGGAAACTTATTCCTGCAATTCTGATAGGAATACTCATTGTTTAACTCTCCCCGTAGTATGATGATATCTTTTTATTAACACCTGCTTCAACTGCATTATATGCAACTTTTACTGCATTTTTTATTGCGTATGCTGTTGAACGGCCATGGCAGATAACTGTTGTTCCTTTAACACCCAGTAATAAAGCTCCGCCAAATTCTTCATAATTTATTTTTACGTATATTCTTTTTAATACCGGTCTAACTAAAAGCCCGATTATTTTAGATACAAAATCGTGATAAAACTCTTGTTTTATCATATAAAACAGCATTCTTGCAACACCCTCGATTGTTTTTAAAGTAACATTACCGACGAATCCGTCGCATACTATTACGTCACAATTGCCTAAAAAGATTTCTTTACCTTCGGCATTGCCTATAAAGTTTAATTCATCTTTATTTTCATCAAAGAGTTTATAGGTATCTTTAGCAAGTTCGTCGCCTTTTCCTGCTTCTTCGCCGATATTTAGCAGAGCAATCC
>CANQCO010000125.1 GCA_947589705.1 Candidatus Gastranaerophilales bacterium | reverse complement strand
GTACGTAATTTCGCTCCTCGTCGCTGTACGAGTGCTCAGACTTCACTTCGTTACGCATACAAGCTCGCAAAGCTCATCTTTCGCTTGCTCGTTTTGTAACCTTTTCAATAACGTCACTCTCAAAATTTTACTCACACCACTTCGTGTCTTATCGTAAAATTTTGTTCGAACAACTAATATAATAATATAACCAATATTTTATTACGTAAATAGATTAACTATTGTAAAGCGCTTATATTATATCATTCGTTTACACTATATTCTAACTTTTTATTTAAATGTAGAATAGAATAGGGAAAAGGATTTAGTATGATTAATGATTATGAACTTTTGGAAATGGCAAAAGAAGCATCAAAAAATGCCTACTGTATATATTCAAACTTTCCCGTCGGCGCTTGTACTCTATATTCAAGCGGAAATTATTATAAGGGATGTAATATAGAAAATTCCAGTTATGGACTTTCATTATGTGCAGAAAGAAATGCGATATCAACTGCTATTTCATCTGGTGAAAAAGGGCAATTATTAAAAATAGCGATATATTCCCCTAAATCAAAAAATTGCTTTCCTTGCGGAGCTTGTCGCCAATGGCTCCAAGAATTTGAGAAAGGGCAAAATATCGAAATTATACTTGAAAATGAAAATTCTGAATGCAGCATTTATAAAATTAATGATATTTTACCTTATTCATTTAAATTAATATGATATAATAGAAAAATAAGAGGAAAACATAGTGGCTGATTACACAGTAAATTATGAAGAAATAGGGAAATGGCTTAAATTATACAAGTCAACGGAAGATGAAAAACAAAAAAAATATTTGCAAAATATAATTGCACTTGCTGCCATGCCGCTTGTCAAAAAAATATCAAGAGGACTTGCAAGAAGAAACACTGACCCGGTTGAAGATATAATTCAAGTCGGTAGTGTTGGTCTTGTAAAAGCTATTCAACTTTATAATCCTAAGGTCAGTGAAAATTTTAAAACTTATGCTACATATTTAATAACAGGTGAAATACGTCATTATCTGCGAGATAAGGTTTCTATGATTAAAGCACCAAGAGAAATTTATGAACTGGCATATCGTGTTAACAAATTAATGCAAAAATTAAAAGATGATAAAGGTAATGAGCCTACGGAAGCTATGATAGCAGAAGAACTTGGAACTTCAATCGGCAAAGTTAAAGAAGTTATTGATGTTGAAAGAAGAAAGCAGACTATTTCCTTAGATCAGTTTATTACATCAGGAAATGATGAGTCACTTTCTCTTTTTGATAAAATAGCAGATGATAATCATTACAATCTTGAATCTTTTCAAGAAGATAAAATTCTTATATCGGAAGCAATAAAAAAACTGGATTTAAAACTTCGTGAAGTTGTTATTATGAACTATTTTGAAGATATGAGCCAAACTCAAATAGCTAATAAATTAGGGATTTCTCAAATGCAAGTTTCAAGAAGATTAAAAAAAGCACTAAATAATTTGTTATTCATATTGTCTGAAAAAGAAAATATTGCATAGAATTGAGAGATTTTATGAGTGATTATCTATTTTATTCAATTTTTATGATTATTACGGGCGCCTGTATAGGAAGTTTTTTAAACGTAGTTGCGCTAAGAGCATTATCAAATGAGTCCATAGTCTTGCCTTCTTCTAAATGTCCTAAATGTAACAGCCCTATTAAATGGTATGACAATATTCCGGTTATATCTTATTTTTTGATTTTTAAAGGTAAATGCAGAAACTGTAAAGAAAAAGTCAGCTTGCAATATCCTTTAGTAGAAGCCTTGACGGCATTAATATATTGGAGCGTATTTTCTTGTTTCGGATTCACATTAAAAACACTTCTTTTATTAATTTTATTATCAATTTCTATTGTAATAACTATAACCGACATAAAAGAAGAAACCGTTTTTGACAGTCATTGCTGGATTTTTATAATAACCGCAATTATATATTCCATCATTGAAAATAATATATATTTTGCGCTGACCGGTTTTTTATTTTCAGCAATAATTATGGAATTAATTGCAAGAGGTTCTTACTATTTAATAAAGAAAAATAAGGTTGAAGAAAATAATTCAACAGTTAATGAATATGTAAATAAGTATAAACGAGCTTTTGCAGAAGGCGATACATACTTAGCAGCAGGCGCAGGCGCATTGTTAGGAATTAAATATTTTATTGCAACAGTAGCTTTTTCAGTTATTTTTCAAGCCATTTGTATTCTTCCTTATTTTTTAATTAATTTATATAAACAAAAAGAAATGAAACTACTTATTTATATTTCTTCATTCACAATTTTGGCAATTATTTATTTTGTAATATCAAATATATTTGAATTGAACTTATTTTTAACCCTAATTTTCATAGTTGTATTAACATATTTGGCAATAAAAACGATAACAAGACTAAAACAGACTCTAAATGAAAAAGGATTCATTTCAGTACCATTTGGACCTGCATTATTATTTTCATCGTTTTTAATGCTATTTTTCGGGAAATATATTATAACATTTATAAAACAAATAATATTTTAAAAAAGAAACTGCCATAAAGGCAGTTTCTTTAAAAATTATTCTTTATCTTTAAGAGCCTCACGAACTTTTTGTTCAATTTCAGCTTCAAGCTTAGGATTTTCAGCAAATAAATCTTTAACTCTATCACGACCCTGTCCTAATTTTTCATCATTATAACTGAACCAAGCACCGGCTTTTTTAATAATATCAAGACTAACAGCCATATCAATAATACAACCGGATTTACTGATACCTTTACCGTATATAATATCAAATTCGGCAATTCTAAAAGGAGGTGCCACTTTATTTTTGACCACTTTAACTTTTACCCTGTTCCCTATTTCTTTATCATCTTTCTTAAGAGTTTCAGTTTTTCTGATATCAAGTCTTATACTTGCATAGTATTTACGAGCATTACCGCCGGTAGTAGTTTCAGGGCTGCCGTACATAACACCAATTTTTTGTCTTAACTGGTTAATAAATATGACAGTTGTATTGGTTTTGCTAACAATACCGGTTAATTTTCTTAAAGCCTTAGACATTAATCTAGCCTGAAGCCCCATTTGTTTATCTTCCATTGCGCCTTCTATTTCATCTTTAGGAACAAGAGCAGCAACAGAGTCAACAACAACAACATCAACAGCCGCAGAACGCACAAGTTCCTCGGTTATTTCCAGTG
>CANQCO010000124.1 GCA_947589705.1 Candidatus Gastranaerophilales bacterium | reverse complement strand
GCAGAACAGTTGTAGGACCCAGCAACAGACCTTTAAAATCATTAAGCAACATAATTGAAGGTAAACAAGGTCGTTTCAGACAAAACTTATTAGGTAAACGTGTTGACTACTCAGGTCGTTCTGTTATCGTTGTCGGTCCAAAATTAAAATTGAACCAATGCGGTCTTCCTAAGGAAATGGCTATAGAATTGTTCAAACCTTTTGTAGTAAATAAGTTAATTGAAAGAGGTTTTGTACAAAATATAAAATCTGCTAAGAAAAAAATTGAAAGATCGGAAGCGGTAGTATGGGATATATTAGAAGAGGTAATAGACGGACATCCTGTATTATTAAACCGTGCTCCCACACTTCACAGACTGGGTATTCAAGCATTTGAACCTGTATTAGTTGAAGGACGTGCTATTCAATTACATCCGCTTGTTTGTACGGCATTCAATGCTGACTTTGATGGTGACCAGATGGCAGTTCACGTACCGTTATCAATAGAAGCGCAATCAGAAGCAAGAATGTTGATGCTGGCAACAAATAATATCTTAGCTCCTGCTACGGGTAAACCGATAATCGCAGCTTCTCAAGATATGGTATTAGGTATGTACTACTTAACTCTTATGGCTGATGATGAAGAAGATAAACAGCTTAGATATTTCTATAGTTTCGAGGATGCAATAGCTGCTCACGAAACAGGTGTTATAGATTTACATGAAAGAATTGTTGTTCGAGATGAACACAATGACAGATTAGAAACTACAGTTGGAAGAATTATCTTCAATGAAACCATAAGAAATGCAATATTTGCATCATAAAAAAGTAAGGGTGAAAAAATATGGATACAATTTTACATAAAAATGCAAAAAAATCATTTGATTTCATCAATGAGCAGGTGAATAAAAAATCTATTAATAAACTGTTAGCGCAGGTATATCTTGAGTTTGGCGGTGCTAAAACAGCAACATTAGCTGATAATTTAAAAAATTTAGGTTATCACTATGCAACAAAATCAGGCACAACAATATCTATTGCAGATTTATCAGTTCCGGCAGACAAAAAAGAACTTTTAAATGATGCCGAAAAAGAAATTGAAAAATCAACTCACAGATATTTAAAAGGTGATATAACAGAAGTTGAAAGGTATACAAAAGTTATTGATACCTGGAGTGAAACGACATCAAAACTAACAGAAAAAGTAGTAGAAAATTTTGACAGATTAAATCCTGTATATATGATGGCATTCTCAGGTGCAAGAGGTAACTTATCTCAGGTATCGCAACTTGTCGGTATGAGAGGTTTGATGGCTGATGCACAAGGACAGATTATCGACTTGCCTATTAAGTCAAACTTTAAGGAAGGTTTATCTGTTACAGAATATATTATTTCTTCATACGGTGCAAGAAAAGGTCTTGTTGATACAGCGTTAAAGACAGCAGACTCAGGATACTTAACCAGACGTTTGGTTGACGTTGCTCAAGATGTTATTATTCGTGACCATGATTGTGGAACAAAACGTGGTATTATGATGTCGGATATTTCTGATGGCGAAAAAATTGTTGCACCATTGACTGAAAGATTACTCGGAAGAACAATAGCTGAAGATATTAAAGATAAAGAAGGAAATATTATAATTCCCGCAAATACAACCATAAACAGAGATGACATAAAGAAAATAAAACCTTTAGACTTACACCAGTTAAAAGTACGTTCTCCTTTAACATGTGAACTAGAGTATGGTATATGCCAAAAATGCTACGGCTGGGCAATGACAACTCAAAAATTGGTTGATGTTGGTGAAGCAATAGGTATTATAGCCGCTCAATCAATTGGTGAACCTGGAACACAGCTTACAATGAGAACATTCCACACCGGCGGTGTATTTAAAGGTGCCGGTGCTATGAAAGAAATCATAGCTGATATCGACGGCAGTGTCGTAACTAAAATTTTCACTAGGGATTTAAGAACCAGACACGGAGATAATGTTGCTATAACTGTTCAAGAATCCGATTTGGAAATTAAATCAGGTTCTAGAACAAAGAAATATCACATTCCTTCGGGCGCAATTTTATATGTTAGAGAAGGCAGTGAAGTTAAGAAAGGTGATAAAATAGCAGTATATGAACCTGTTTCAGGCGGTGACGGAAGTCGTTTGACTGAAAAGGCTACTAAAGATATTACCTCTGATTTATCAGGTGAAATAGTATTTGAAGATTTTGCTGCTGATGAAAAGAAAGACAGACAAGGTAATATTTCAAGAACAGCAAGTAAAAACGGAATTGTTTGGGTTCTTGGTGGAGATGTTTATAACCTTCCCAGCGGTTCTACCATTCTGGTAAAAGACGGTAAAGCAGTAAAAGAAGGTGAAAAACTTGCTGAAATTCATATTATTTCTGAACACGGCGGTGAAGTAAGACTTGGTGATAGTCTCGTTGTTGAAGATGTTAAATTTGACGGTAAAAAAATTAAAAAGATTGTACAGGGTAAGGAACTTACTATTGTTATAGCTTCAATAACTGCTTCAAATGCTGAATTTGAACAAACTAAAAAAGAACAAATTTGGACTGTAAAGAAAACAGGTGAAAAATATATTGTTAAAGCTCCAATTGATACCATTGTTGAAAGTGGAATGATTATTGCCGAATTAATTGATGAAGAATATACAGTTCCTTCTTCGGGTGAAATAAGATATAACGGTATTGAAGTTGATGAAAATCAAATAATTACCAAACCCGGTGAAGTAATATTTATTCCTGATGAAATACATCAGGTAAATAAGGATTCTGCTTTAAAAATGGTTGAATCGGGTACATTTGTAACAGCCGGAACTGAAGTTGTAAAAGACTTATATGCTCATATTGACGGTATTGTTGAAATTAAAGAATTTAACGATATGATACATGAGGTAGTAATCCGACCCGGTGAAATATATAATTTGGCAGGTATAGGAGAACTCAAAGTAGATGAAGGTGAAGTTGTCAAAGCCGGTACTGAAATAGCACCTAAAGTTAAAGCTAAGGTTGATTCTATTGTAACAATTTTAGATAATGAAAAAGATAATCTTGAAATTGATGATTTAGAAGAAGACTTAGGTGTTGCATCTCTTGATGAAAAAACATTGTCAAATCAACCTATACAAATTTTAGTAAGACCTGTTCAAAGATTTAATATTGATACTAAAGATGTTTCTATTAAATTTAATTCAACAGATGAAGCTATTGATTTAGTTCCTGTTA
>CANQCO010000123.1 GCA_947589705.1 Candidatus Gastranaerophilales bacterium | reverse complement strand
AGGTAAAACACTTGCAGAGGTAATAAAGATACATCCCGAATATTTAGGCACAAAATATAAAAACGACTTGCTTGTAATGGTCAAACTTATAGATGCAAAACAAGATCTGTCGGTGCAGGTACATCCCGATGACGATTATGCAAGAAAATACGAAAATCAAAACGGCAAGATCGAAATGTGGTATGTCCTTGACGCAGAACCCGATGCAAAACTTATATATGGTTTTGCACATCCCGTAAATAAAGAAATTCTTAAAAATGCCGTTGAAACAGACAGCATTATAAAACATCTGCAAAAAGTAAATGTAAATAAGGGCGATGTGTTCTTTATCAAGCCGGGAACGGTACATGCTATAGGCAAAGGAATAATTATAGCCGAGATTCAGCAAAACTCCAATGTTACATACAGAGTTTACGACTATAACAGAAAAGATAAAAACGGCAATAAAAGGGAACTTCATTTTGATAAAGCAACGGACGTTCTGAATATGAACGTAAGCAAGGATATAAAACAAGATCCAAGGATAATACACTATTATCCCGGCTGTTCAAGAGAAATGCTTTGCAGATGCGGACTGTTTGAGGTTGAAAGAATACAGGTTTCGGATAGTTTTAGTTTTTCCGTTCTTGAAACGTCATTTCAGGTATTGCTTTGTTTAAACGGCAAAGGAAAACTGAAAACGGATAATAATTTTTTGAAAATTTCAAAAGGCAATTGTGTGTTTCTGCCTGCCGATTTGGGCAGGTGTGGGATAGACGGTAATGCAGAAATGCTTAAGATACGAGGATGAGTAAATAAAATTTCAGAAAATAAATAAAAAAATTATAAAAAGGATGAAACAAATATGAGTAAGGTTCTGCATATAACCAAATACCATTATCCATATGTCGGAGGAACAGAACAAGTATGTAAAGATGTGATTGATTCGTTAAGCAATTTAAATATGGTGCAGAAAGTAATTTGTTTTAATGAAGATGCACAAGATGGTAATGTTATATGTCACAGAGGAGAAACTGTTCATGATATTGTTGACGGCATTGAAGTAATAAGATGTGGATGTATAGCAAAAATTGCTTCGCAGTCTATTTCACTTACATATAAGAGAGAATTGAAAAAAGTGTTTACGGATCTTAAACCCGATATAGTAGTTTTACATTATCCAAATCCCTTTGTTGCATATTTCTTGCTGCCGTTGATAAATAAAAACAAAAATATAAAATTTGTGCTTTATTGGCATCTGGATATAACAAAGCAGAAATTATTGGGAAAATTGTTTCACGGTCAGACGCTTGCATTATTGAAAAGGGCAGACAAGATAATCGCTACAAGTCCAAATTATATTGACGGCAGTCCTTATTTAAGTAAGTTTAAAGATAAATGCAGTGTTATACCAAATTGTATAAGAACGGAACGATTGGAAATTGATGAAAATACCAGAGCAAAAGCAGAGAAAATCCGGGATAAATACAAAGATAAAATTATTTGTTTTGGAATAGGCAGACATGTACCATATAAGGGTTTTACATATCTTATAAAAGCAAGCAAATATCTCGATGACAATTTCGAGATACTTATAGGCGGAAAAGGTCCTCTTACGGAAAGTTTAAAAGAAGAAGCCGTTAATGATAATAAAATAGAATTTTGCGGAAGGATAAGCGATGAAGACTTGCCGGCATATTATCTTGCTTGTGATATTTTTTGCTTTCCATCAATAACCAAAAACGAAGCTTTCGGTATAGCATTGGCAGAAGGTATGTATTATGGAAAGCCTGCCGTAACTTTTACCATTCCCGGGAGCGGAGTGAATTATGTTAATTTAGAAAATGTTACCGGAATAGAATGTCCAAACGGAGATGTCGAAGCTTATGCCAAGGCTATAAAAAAGCTTGCCAATGACAAAAAAATAGCGGAGGAATACGGGAAAAACGCCAAGAAAAGAGTTATTGAAAATTTTATGTTTGATTCGTTTAAAAAAAGAATAGAACATCTTGTTTTGGACTTAAGTACAAAATAAATTTATAAAAGGTAATTTAAAATTTTATTAAATAGATTGTAGGAAAATGTATGAATTACAATGACAGATATATTGTGGAATTGGCTTCGGCTTCTATATTTGATATTGCACCAAAAGTTCCGAGCGAAAGTTTAGATTGGAATTACATATTTAATAAATCCTTAGAACAGAATATTGCCGGATTGTTGTTTTGCGGAGCAAGTAAACTTGATAAAAAATATCTGCCTGAACAAACTTTATTGGATAAATGGAAAAATACAATGCTGTCAACAATCGGTATAATGAGCAAAAAAAATGCCGAATTTATATCAATGTCAAATATTCTTAAAGAAAAAGGCATTGATATTATAGGATTAAAGGGATGCATTGTAAAGAACTGTTATCCTGTTCCGGAATTGAGAACAATGGGTGATTTTGATGTTTTGGTCAAAGAAGAAGATATATCCGAAGTTCGGGATATTTTTGAGAAAAACAATTATGAGGTAAAGAAAGAACCATATGGGATAGTATGTACCAAAGGTCAGTTTTATTGGGAAATATTCTTTAGTACAGAAGATGAATTCAGAATAAATACTTCTTTTTGGGATAAGAAATTTTTTACCGATATACAACAAGAACAGTATGTATTATGTCCAAAACCGGATCTGTTTCTTACACATATGGTTGTACATACAGGCAAGCATTGTATGAGAGCCGGAGCAGGATTGAGAAATTTATGTGATATTGCTGTTTTTATAAAAAAATACAGGACAGATATAAACTTTAAGTCCGTAAAGGATATTTGCGATGAACAGAAATTTGGCAAGATATATGATTATATTATCAGTGCTGTAAATGATTTCTTTTATATAGATACAGATGGTATAGAATATAACAAACTAAACAGTCAACAGTTTGTGGAATATGTTCTTTTAAACGGAGTTTTCGGAAAGCAAGATAATATAATGGTGGCGCAAGCTGCAAAACACGAAGATGACAGTATCTCTCCAATAAGAAAGATATTTTTTCCAAGTTCAAAGATATTGTCTCACAGGTATAAATATCTGCAAAAGTTTCCGTTCTTACTTCCAATCGCATGGCTACATAGGTTGTTCAATGGTATGTTTAAATGGAAATATTCTTTAAAACAAATGTCCATGGATACAAAAGATGCTATCGAGTATTCAAAAGAAAGAATAAAATGGCTCAAAAAATTAGGTCTGTACTCTGTAGAACAAGGTGATAAAGGTGAGTA
>CANQCO010000122.1 GCA_947589705.1 Candidatus Gastranaerophilales bacterium | reverse complement strand
AAAATCATCCAGTGCTTCTTCAATCGGTTTAAATTCCACTCTGTATTCTACAGGTATATCAATCGGATTTATTTTATACGTTAATATATGATCCTGAAAATCATTAGATTGTTTAGTATTCATATACTTAACTATATACTTTAATATTATATTTCTTTCATCAAATGACAAACTATCAAATATCTTTTTACTTATTATCTTTTTTTGTTTTTTAAACATATAATCTGAATACATATAACCCTTTATATATTGAATAAATATATTTGCAGATTCTGTAATTTTATAATATTTCAAAATATATCTTATATATGTTGGATATTCATATATGGTATAGATTTTACTTTTATAATTATTATTTTTAATATCAATAGGAAATAAATTATTAATTGTCGGAAGAATTATATCAATATTATCCACTGGTAATATTGCAGTTTTACCTTGTTTGAAATAATATATCGACATTTTATCTGTTATATATAAAGTTTGCTTTTTGTTTATATCCGAAATTTTCACATTTCTGTAATTATTAAATATAAACAATAATAGTGGAATCAGCATTATAATAAAAAAAATGGTCTTTTCTCTTTTACCGATTTCTTGTGTTATAAATTTCCCCGTTAAATACAATAATATACAATATAATATTATTCTTAAATTTAACAGCAACATTCTATACAATATCCAAAATTTTGGATATAAATAATAGTTAGGATCTGAAGGATAATTATATGTTTCCCCCATAAAATATAATGATAGATAAAAAGTAAAAATACCAAAATATGTATATAATATGTATTTTATTATTTCTTTATAATTCCCTTTTTTTGAATATTTAATAAATATAAGACATATAATTGATGGTATCCAAAGAAATAAATTTTTTAAAAATAATATATTTATAAGCATCTTAAGGAAAATAGGAATTGTTTCTAATTTAAAATAAGCTTTAATTCCCCAGGCTTCCAGAAGTGATTGAGTTCCGTCGGCACTATATGCTATATATGCTGCTATTAAGCATATTATGAGAGGATAATATATATATCCATTTATTTTTTCATTCTTATCCTTTATTTTTAATATTATATTTTCTATTAATAATAAAGATAATAATACTAATGTTACACCTGCTACTATTTCATTCCCTGTTCCCGTCAATAATGCAAATATACACAATATAAATATATCTTTTTTTGTAGGACTCTTTTTCTCTACATAATAATCTGATATTCTATGCCAGAGTGGTATAAAAAATATAAATGGTACTATATATCCGCTAAAAAATTGCATTGTATCAAATATTGAATTTATTCCACAAAACGTAGCAATAAATGATAATAATAGAAAAAATGAGAAAAGGTATATTAAGAAATTATATTTATTTAGATTTTTATATTGTACTGAAAAACATTTTCCTATTATATAAATTACAAATGTAAATAAACCCGCTTTTGTTAATCCTTCTGATATAAATGCAAAATTTTGTATTGGTATATTTAACATTTCAGGTATTGTTTTTATCATTAATACACTAAATAATTCCGTAAAATACCGTCCATGTATATATTTAACATTTTCAAGCAATATATCAGTTATATCATCATTTACAACTATTGCATATCTTAACTTATATGCCATATAAACAAAAATAAATAATAAAACAAAAAAATTCAGGTATTTTATATTTTTTATATTAAAAATAAATTCTTTCAGCATATTCTTATTCCGTTTTTTAGTATGTTAAAAAAGTTAAAACCTGTCAACTCAATTTTAGATTCGCTGGTTTTTAGTATTTCATCAATAATTTTATTTTTTCTGTTGGTTTTAAAATTCAAATCAAATCCAAGTCTTAAAAATGTCAATGATTTTTGTTCAAAATCCGGTGATTTAGTAATATTTTTATATTTAGAGGTCAAGAATGCAGTTCTTACTGGCGCAAATTTTTCACTTTGAACTAATTTGTCTATATCATCCAATTGTTGTTTGGATAATTCATCAATATTTATATATACATTTTTATAAAAACTGTTATTATCAGCTTTTTCTATTGTAAGGTCTAAATCCTTATATAGATTTTTATTTTTTAAATAAAAATCTATTTGAGAAGATTTTATTTTTTTTGCCCTATTCATAAAAGCGAGATTTGAATTTAGCGTAATATTATATTGTTTTGCTTTATTTTCTGCATATTTTAGCATATTAAGAGTTCTGTTAATATATTTTTTATTTTCGCAGGTTTCAGAAGAAGAAACAGAGTGTTCTGCGTCAAATTGGACTTCCAAAATACCTAACTTATGGCAGTTTTTCAGCCACAAATCTATTTCACGTGTTGAATCATTATATCCAGTTAGCAATATATATTTTAGAATAACAAAATTTTTCAAACGGGAATGAGAAAGGTATGTTTTCATATTTTTTAAAACAATATCAAAAAATTTCGTACCTTTAATTTTTTCAAAAGTTTCTCTTGTTCCGGAATCAACACTTGCAACAATAGCGGCACTATTGACCTTTTCAAGAGCTTTACAAAGACTTTTTGACAGTCTTATTGCCGATGTAGGAACATATATTTCATCTATATTATTTTCAGAAAATAAATCTACCAGCCAATCAAATTCTTTAATCAATGTAGGTTCTCCACCGACAAAACGCAGTGAACCGTCAAATCTAAGTAGTTTTTTTTCAATAAGTTCTTCTACAACAGGTTTGATATCAAATTCTTGTTCCCTATTATGCCATTCTGATATCCTGCCTGTCGGACAGTATATACATCTTGAATTACATTTCATTATATGACCTGCAGTCAAGTGATTTATATAATCTTCATCATCCCAATTTTTTTCAACAAGTTCAAAACAGCCGTTACATTGAATAGGGTATATTCCCCTTTTTGCATTTTCTCTTAACTTTCGTTTTTCTGAGAAAATATAGTCCCAATTTAATGATTCTTTTTTTAAATCTTGATAGATATAAAGCCTGTCATGAAATTCCAAATGATCAGTATTACAGCAGTGACCTAAACATATCTGCTGAGTACCAGGATCATGATATATATATATTCCGTGTTCTAATAACCTGCAGCTTTTATATCTCATAACTTTTATTCTTCAAAATTATATTAACATATTTTTTCTATTTTTATTATTTTTTACTATTTTATTAAATGAAAATCTAATTTATCCAATTCTTCTTGCGTTAATACTCCTCCATTTTTATAAAAATCATCCAGTGCTTCTTCAATCGGTTTAAATTCCACTCTGTATTCTACAGGTATATCAATCGGATTTATTTTAT
>CANQCO010000121.1 GCA_947589705.1 Candidatus Gastranaerophilales bacterium | reverse complement strand
CAGGCATTAACTCAGAACCTAGTATTTCCATTTCATGCTTTAAAAGACCGGAAGCATTTGTTAAATCATAAGAACCCAAGCTGTTAGAGCACACAAATTCCGCAAAATAATCACTTTTATGTGCAGGAGTCTGCTTTTTTGGACACATCTCATATAAATCAACTTTTATACCTCGTTTTACAGCCTCCAGTGCGGCCTCTGAGCCTGCTAATCCCGCACCGATAATTATTAGTCTTTTATTATTCATATATTGATTATTGCATAAATATTTATTTACATGTGTATAATAAATGTTGTAAAATATTTTATATGGGAATAGTAAATATATTATTGTTTGATGATGATAATTTGTCAAAAGCTGTAATTGAAAATTATTTACAAGATATTGCTTTTGATTATCAGTTTTTCCAATATAATATTTTTGATGAAAATGTAATATCCTCCATAAATAATCAAAAAATAATATTTATTTGCATAAATAAAAGTAATATAAAACTTTTAGACTCCGTAGAAAAATTATCTTCTGACAAAAATAATAATTTTGTTATAATATCTAATGAGACTTCTACTGATTTTCATGTAAAATCATTAAGAGCGGGTGCAAAAGACTTTTTGTTAAAACCCGTAGTTAAAACAAATTTTCTTACCTCGGTACAGAAAATTTATAATAATCAAATATTAAATAAGGCAGGTGTTAAGATGTCGAATGTTTATACTGTTGTATCGCCGGAAAGCGGTGCAGGTAAAACTTTTTTTCTGGTTAATTTAGCTAAAGAAATTGCTGATATAACAAAAGAAAAAGTTTTGATAGTTGATTTTAATAATAATGTCAATGATATTTCAATATTATTGGATATAAATTCCAAATATAATACTTCTTTTATTTTTGGAAATATCAATACGGAAAATGCACAGGAATTATTATCCAATATTGAAAAATATAGAGGGTCTTCCTTGTATATTATGGCTAACGGTTTGTATACAAGTTCTTTAAATATTCCGCTGGAAAAACTTAAGTTGTTTATAGACGAAGCCAAAAAACAGTATAAATATATATTCTTTGATATTGATCCTGTTTTTGATAAGTTAAATATTCATCTTTTAAACGTATCAAGTTCGGTATTTTGTATTTTGGATGTTAAACATAATTCCGCATTAAAAGCTAAAGATTACTTTGTTAAAAATAATTTATATCCAAAGGTTAAATTTATTGTTAATAAGTATAGACAAAGAGACACGGAGAAACTTGCCGAATTGGAAGCCTCTATTGAAAAGCAGGTTTATTGTAAAATTCCTCAAGGGCTGATGTCTACTTCAATGGCTATGCAAGGCGGTAAAACTTTAAGGGAATTAAATCCGAATATGGATATAGTTAAAGTATACAATTCTTTAGCAAAAAATATAGTTAATAAAGATTAATAGAATGAATATAAAAGACAGGTTAAAAATATCTAAGCGAACAAATTCTCCCGAAAAAAAAGAAAATACGGGAATTAAATATAAAAATGCAGAAAAATATTTTATCGACGGAAAGTATGTAAAAAATCTGTTAAAGGCATATATTAAAATGCTAAGAATATTATATTTATTATAAATAACACTTTTGATTCCGAGCTGATTTCACTGTATTTTAAATCTTTTATTAAAGATACTGATAAAAGTTCAAAAGAAAGCAAGGTTGAAATTGTATCCGAGCCTTCAATTGTTGAAACGGTTAAAATTTTTGAAAATATTATTTCATTAGATAAAACTTATATTTTCGGGTTAAAAATAAATAAACCCGATAATATTCTTGAAAAATTAACCGCTTTAATTGCGGTAAATTTCCCCAATCTTCAAAAGATAAATATTGATACTTTGATTGGTTCATCAGAGTCAGTATTGGTTTATTTTGATAAAGACAAGGAAGGGTTGTACTTTATATCAAAAATAGAAGAAATGGTTAATACGGAAAATGGTATCGAATTTGAAAAAATATTTGACTATGATTCTTCCTATTTGCTTTCGGCAGATGAAAATACTGAAATTAATGAAAAAGAATCTGATGAGAATATGCAGGCTCCCGTAATTGTTGTTAATAATACTAAACCTAAAAAAGTTAATAAATATAAATTGTTGAGAGAAAAAGTTAAAAGAAAAAAAGAACATAGTAATTTATAATTACTTTAAATGTATTATTTGCTCGTATGATAAAAGGATACATTATTTTGTTTTTTTAGGCTTTATAAAATGTTGTTATTATTGAATTTGATGCTGATTTATTAATCTAAAGATTTAGATAAAAATATAAACCTTTTTGCATATAAAAATCAATCCATATATGGATGAGCGCCCATGCTTATACATGTAATATGAATAGTGTGAGTGATGTATTTACAGGGAGCGTAAGTGTGTATATGAGAAGAACAATGGATTTTAACAAAAAGATTAAGGTTATTTTGGTAGATGATAATTTTGATCATTTACTCGGTATCAGGGAATTGATTAATCTTGAAACAAACTTTGAAGTAATTGCTACCGCAACAAATGCAAATATAGCAATTAATTTAGTAAAAAAATATCAGCCGGATATAGTTTTAATGGACATAAATATGCCTGAAAAAGACGGCTTAACGGCAATAAATGAAATAGAACGTATGGGATTAGGGGTAAAAATCATCGCGCTTACGGGATATGATGATCCTGATTTAATATTCAGAGCAATGAAGATAGGTGCTAAAGGCTATATACTCAAAACAATGGCATCGGCACAATTGATTTACGCAATAGAAGAAGTTATCCAAGGAAAAATTTATCTGCCTTCAGGCCTATCTTCAAGATTTTTTGAATATTTTCAGAAAACATTCAAAGAAGAAACAAATGCAGCTTCAAATCAAGAGAATTTATTGCAATATTTAACGCAGAGAGAAGAAGAAGTTTTAGATCTTTTAACCCAAGGTGTTACATATAAAGGTGTTGCTCAACAGTTATTTATAAGTGAAACCACAGTAAAAACACACGTTAACAACATTTTCCAAAAACTTCAGGTAAATGACAGAACACAAGCTGTTTTATATGCAATAAACAACGGTTTTCTTAATAGAAAAAAATTAAAAATTGCTATATAATCTGAATATGAAAAATAATTTTAACACACTTCTCCAATATATATATGATAATTATACATATGAATGTGCCAAAGAGACCATAGACGGTCTCTTTCGCGCAATTTTACAGCCGTTATTTAACAATTTACAGTATGAATGCACTATACTTCTGCGCTTAAATGATGAAGAAGATAAAAAACAACTTT
>CANQCO010000120.1 GCA_947589705.1 Candidatus Gastranaerophilales bacterium | reverse complement strand
TGAGCGCTACGTTCTACTGCTTGCCTCGTAGATCACATTCAATTTATAAGGAGTTTCCTCTATTAAATTGTATGTGCCTGTTAAAACCTATTACAGTTTAACTTCTATATCTACTCCGGCAGGCAAATCCATTCTTGTAAGTTCTTCTGTTGTTTGGGCTGTCGGATCATAAATATCTATGATTCTTTTGTGTATTCTCATCTCAAAATGTTCTCTTGATTTCTTATCAACGTGAGGTGAGCGTAGTACACAATATAATCGACGTTTTGTCGGCAACGGAACAGGTCCTGCTACTCTTGCTTCTGTTCTTTTTACCACTTCTACAATTTTACTTGCGGATAAGTCGATTAATTTATGATCATAAGCTTTCAAACAAACTCTGATTCTTTGCTGCTTGCTTTCGTTCATTTCCACTTCCTTTTGTCTTATGGCTTTTGCTGACCCGGCTTTTGTAATACGCTAAAACCTTTTCTCTCTTGTTTTTTGCCATTAATGTAAATTACAATTGCCTATCTCAGCATATTAAATTTATATTAAACATATTCCTTCGTCAACTAATATTTTTCTATTTTTTATTTTTTTCTTAATATTTCTTTATTTTTTGCTAAATCTCTTGACTTTCCTTCAAATAATTATTCCTGTTATTTTTACGGTTCAATCGGTTCTCTTATTATTAAATTCCTTGCTTCTGTTACGGCATATTTTAAATCCTTATAATATTCTCTATCTTCAATTGTATTTGAATTCTCTATACCTGCTTGCGCTATATCTTTTATTTGACTTAATAAATCTGCGGTTTGCATTATTTTTCGATATATTGTCCCCTCTTCCATATCATTTTTTGAAGCTGTTTTTAATAATTGAAGCCAATTTTCCATACTATCGGGATTTATTTTATTTAAATATGCCCAGCTGTATAGTATTTCTCCCGATATTATACTATTTTCTTCTTCCTTAGTTTTAATTCCGTTCTTTTCTTCTATCCCTTTTACTTTTATATTTTTTTCTTTTATTTTATAGCTGCATTCTTTTATTTTTACTGAATTTATACAATTCTCTTCCTTTATATCGTGGTTTTTGGTATATTCTTCTATTTGCTTTATAGCTCTTATTTTCTTTATTACATCATCTCCTGCCGTAAGTATCGCATATTTTCTTTGTACATCGTCATAAGCTGATTTAATTTTTTCTGTTGGATTCTTTTTTAAAAACTCATGATTAGAACTCAAGGCATTTATAATTTCTTCATCTAAATATTTCATTAATTTTGCCGTATTAATTTCCTGCTCAATTTCTTTTATTTTTCGTTCATTTTTTGCTTTAGTTTTATTTCCTTTGGCTGAAATGTTTATTTGTTCAATTTCCGTGTATAGTTTTTCAATATATGAATTTATATCATTATTTCTGATTTTGCTTTTATATTGATTCAATTTCTCTAAATATTTTTCAAGAACTTTATTTGGAATTTTTTCTCCTTTTTTAAGTGACTTAACAAGTTCTTCCAATGAATATTTCCCTGTATCCTTTAACACGGTATATATATCCGCTCTTAATGCTTTTAGTCTCTCCATTTCATCTCTTAATATATCAACAGATATATCAGGTTTATCCAAATGATTAATAAAATCTGTCATTTCTTCATAACTGTTAAAATCTTCTTCTTTCTTGCCGAGTTTTTTAAGATTTTCTCTTAAATTTTTATGCAGTTCTTTATATATAAACTCAATATTTTCCTGTTGATTATCAAATATAAAAAATGAACCTTTATCTGATACACTCGCTTTTTCTTTTGGATCGGCAGGATTTGCAATACTGCCTGCTATCATTGCCAACGCTTCGGGAGTGATATTCTTAAAGCCTTTTTCCCCGATAATATCTATTAGTCCGAGAATATTATATCCTCTTACCTTTGACATCATTTCACCTAATATTGTATTATCAGTCTTTTCTCCATATCTTCTAACAAAATTTAGCTCTTCCAATACCCTTAATTTTGCTTCGGCTGCTTCATTCAGTTTATCTGTTCCATTTTCATTTTCTTTTGCGTAAAATGACTTTTCAAATATATCTTTTAACCCTTGAAGCGAATCATTATATTTAAAATATCCCGTTAAAAATGAGTAATCAGGATTATACCTGCTTTTTACAGAATTACACTCAATCGCTTCAAGCATTAGAAATTCTTGTTCGCTATTTCTGTCTGTAGGCATTGTATATACATATCCTACTGTATCTATGCCTCTTCTGCCTGCTCTTCCTGCCATTTGTTTAAATTCATTTGGAGTTAATACTCTTAATCCTCTTTCATCTTTTTCATTATCATCAGGTTTAAAAACATTTGATATTACTACAGTTTTTGCAGGCATATTTATTCCGGCAGCTAATGTTTCTGTCGCTAATACTGTTTTTATCAATTTCTTCTGAAATAATTCTTCTATCATCTCTTTTTGGTTTGGAACTATTCCTGCATTATGAACGGCATAGCCTTTTTTCAGTGCCTCCGTATCAAGCTCTTGTCCTATGTATTTATTTGATTTATATTTATTGATTATTTTTTCAATTTCTTTTTGTTCTTCTTTTGTTGTTAATACAGGTCCTTCTACAGATAAATATTCAAGCAGTTCTCTTGAAAATTTCCTGCTGAATATAAATATTATTGCAGGCATTTGTCCTCTTTTTAGCACAGTCTCCACTGCATATTTATAATCACTTAATGAAGGTTTCGGAGATATTGTTAAATCAAAATCCTGAGTAATACAGCCATTTTTCTTTATACTTCTCTGTATTCTTTTTTCTTCCTCTCTATATGAATTTGTGTAGATTTCATTATATTCAAGAGGAACCGCCCTGGCTGTCGAAGGCACACTGACTAAATGTGCTTCCTTGCCCTTTATTTCCCCCATCCAAGATGTTAATTTATTAGAATTGCCTATTGTAGCACTTAATGCCAAAATTTGCACATCATCTGGTGTCAGCATAACTGACTCCTCCCAGGTTTGCCCCCTTGATAAATCACCTAAATAATGACATTCATCAAGTATTACAGAGCCTAAATTATTCATTAAAGGCACTTCTTCTCCATACATCTTTGATAGTGCCATGTTTCTATATACTTCCGTTGTCATTACAAGTATGGGTGCATTTACATTTTCTCTTCTGTCACCTGTTAATATACCTACATTTTCTTCACCGTATATTGATTTAAGTTCATTCAGCTTTTGATTACTTAACGCTTTTAACGGTGTTGTATAAAATGTTTTTTTACCTTCTTGCATATTTTTTGAAGCACTGTAGTACGCTATTGCCGTTTTTCCCGTACCTGTTGGCGCTTCTACTATTACATTTTTACCTTCGATTATTGCTTTCCCTGCTT
>CANQCO010000119.1 GCA_947589705.1 Candidatus Gastranaerophilales bacterium | reverse complement strand
TTCTCTGATATCTCTATGAGATTTATGGATATTAGAAAGAGAATTTGTTCTATTCCTGAACTCGGTAAAAAAGCTACTATGGTTGCTATTCCTACAACCTCAGGTACAGGCTCGGAAGTTACTCCATTTGCTATCATTACTGATGATGAATCTAATGTTAAATATGCAATCGCTGATTATGCCTTGACTCCTAATATGGCAATCGTTGACCCTAACTTCGTTGACGGCATGCCTAAAGGCTTAACTTCGGCTTCCGGTATTGACGCTTTAGTTCACGCTATTGAAGCTTATGTCTCTTGTATGGCTACTAACTTTACTAATTCAAATGCTTTAGAAGCTACTAAATTAGTATTCAGATACTTAGAACGTTCTTATAATGAAGGTGCTAATGACCCTATAGCAAGAGAAAAAATGCACTATGCTGCTACAATAGCAGGTATGGCATTTGCTAACTCATTTTTGGGATTATGCCATTCTATGGCTCATAAACTCGGTGCTATGTACCATGTCCCCCACGGTGTTGCTAATGCGTTATTAATTAGACAAATTATTAAATACAATGCTTCCGATGCACCTAAAAAACAAGCTACATTCCCTCAGTATAAGTTCCCGTGTGCCAAAATGAAATACGGTCAAATTGCTGATGAACTTGGCTTGGGTGGTAAAAATGATGATGAAAAGGTTGAATTGCTTCTTAATGCTGTTGATACATTAATGAAGAAAATTAATCTTCCTAATTCTATCAAGGACTTTGGTGTAGATGAAAAAACCTTTATGGACAACTTAGATCACTTAGTTGAACTTGCATTTGATGACCAATGCACGGGTGCTAACCCTGTTTATCCCCTTATGGAAGATATTAAGAAAATATATCTTGATGCTTATAAAGGTATTGTATAAAAGGCTAGAATTTAAGAGGAACGAATTATTCGTTCCTCTTATTTTTTGAGGATATTATGAAAAAAACTCTTTCGGATAAAGTAATTAACAGATTGACATTGTATCATAGTATTTTAACAGACTATATTGATAAAAATATTGAGTATATTTCAAGCCCTAATATAGCTGAACTGTTGCATATTGATAATACTCAGGTCAGAAAGGATATTGCTCTTCTTAAATATAAAGGAAAATGCAAAGTAGGTTATAAGGCTAAAGAATTAAAACTTCTGATTGAAGATACACTTAAATTTAAAACCGTTAAAACTGCTTTTATTGTAGGTGCCGGAAATCTTGGTTCGGCTCTTGCTAATTACGATAATTTTGAAGCATACGGATTTAAAATTTCTGCTCTGTTTGATAACAGCCCTTTAAAAATTGGTATGAAAGTAAATGATAAAGATATTTTTAATTTAAAAGAATTACCTTTTTTAACAGAAAAATATGATGTAAAAATTGCTATACTCACAGTTCCAAGGGCTTTTGCCCAAGAAGTTACTAATTTCCTTGTAGATGCAGGGATTAAATATATCTGGAATTTTACTCCTTGTGTTTTAAATGTTCCTAATGGTATTCAGATATGGAATGAGAACTTAATAGGAAATTTCCTGCAATTTACAGTAAATCATAAATAATTAATAAAAAAGAGAATCAATTTGATTCTCTTTTTTTATATTTTAAACACGTCTTTTACGTGCTGCTTCAGATTTGCGTTTTTTCTTTATGCTTGGCTTCTCATAGCGTTCGCGGCGTTTGATTTCTGAAAGTATTCCTGCTTTTTGTATCTTTTTCTTAAATCTCTTTAAAGCACTTTCAATACTTTCGTTGTCACCAACTCTAACTTCCGGCATTTATTTTTCACCACCTTTTAATTCTATTCTTCTATTTATATATTGATACTAGCAAGAACATATTTAAATTTCAAGCATGAAAAAAACTGCTTGAATTTTTCAAGCAGTTTTTTTATATATAAGTGTTATTAGTTAGGAACTACTAAATCTTGAGTTAATTCTAACCAAACATAATCACCGTCATTAGCTTTATATGTTCTACCTGGAGTTGTTAAACCTGTTAATAAACCTACAACAGCACCAGCCGGAACACCTGCGGCAACACCATTACCATAGTGATGATGACCTGTAAAGCTTGCGATACCAACACCAGCGCCACCGCCTATTACAGCTCCGCCTAATGTATAGCCTACCGGCTTACCCCATCTGTTTTCTGTTAATATACCATTATGATTTAATACATTAGCATTAAATGGTACACAAACTCCTGATGGAAGTGTCATTGATTCAAATTCTACAGTAACTTTATCATTTTTATTCCACCATTTTTTAGGTTCAATTGATGTAATTTTTGCTGTCATTGTTGTATCTGCAGGAATTACTAATGTACCTTCTTTTGTATAGATATCTTTCTTAGCTGTAAATGTTACTGTATCTCCTACACAAGCATCTTTAGATGAGAAGTATGTATAGAAGTATCCTTTTAGGATGTTACCTGCTAAAACAATCTTGTTTTGATTTGTTATTTGAACTTCATCAACAGATGCTTTTTTTGTTACATCTAAATGTTCTGTACTTTCAAGAACTTCTTTGCTTACGTATTTTTCTTGAACAGCACTGATTTTATTCTTTAATCTGTATAATAATACTGCAGCTTCTGCTCTATTTAAGTTCTTATTTGGAAGTAATTCATCTGCATCCGGATAATTTACATAAATACCAAGGTCAATTGTTTTTGCAAATTGACGTGTTGCCCATATAGGAATTGATGCTCTATCTTTAAATGGTTTTAATGAATCTAAATCTCCTTTATAGTTCTTTGTAATATGGCTTATTACAGAAGCAGCTTCTGCTTTAGTCATAATTCTGTCTGGCTTAAACGTTCCATCATTGTATCCGTATATTAAACCTAATTTTGATGAAACTAAAATATCATTATAGTCATCTCTTGATGAAACTACATCTGAGAAAGGATTTGCTTCTGATATTGTTTTGTTTCTGTGTCCTAATGTCTTTAATAATGCTGTATTAAATGCTGATCTTGATACTTCTTGATCAGGTAAGAACGAATTTTCATTTAATGTTAAAATTCCATCCTCTACGACTGCTGTAATTTCTTTATTTGCCCAGTAATCAGCAGGTACATCGGCATATTCTGCAGCATTTACTGAACTAAATGAATTCATCATGAAAAATACAGCTAAAATTGCAAAAATCTTTTTCATTGTTTTTCTCCATTTATTGTAACCTAACTAGCCGAAAAAATTATATAATAATAAATATTATTTTGCAACAAATATTAATTCTGTAAATATTTAAGAAAATTATTGTTTTGTTTATTTTATTTATATTATAATAATCAACATAAATCGGACTTGTAGCTCAGCTGGTAGAGCAGTTGACTCTTAATCAATTGGTCGGGGGTTCGAATCCCCCCAAGTTCATTCTTATCGTACTTTATTATTTGACCTTATTTCTTTATTATGTTAAATTATTCTTACTTGGGCATGTGGTGGAATGGTAGACACGCTAGTCTTAGGAACTAGTGCGTAAGCGTGGGAGTTCGAGTCTCTTCATGC
>CANQCO010000118.1 GCA_947589705.1 Candidatus Gastranaerophilales bacterium | reverse complement strand
AATCTAGTGTCGCACTCTACCACCGACTGTCTTTAAATTACTTTCGCTCAAGCCTGCCATTCGTTCACCTTCGGTTGACCTCATTTCGGCTCTCGCTATCCGGACCTTGTCCGTACGTAATTTCGCTCCTCGTCGCTGTACGAGTGCTCACCTTTTCAATACGTCACTCTCAAAATTTTACTCACACCACTTCGTGGCTTATCGTAAAATTTTGTTCGGACAATTTAATGTCGCAATTTTCACTCACACCTTCGGTGCGCCCTTGAAAATTTACACGGACATTTTTAGTATCTTTCTAAATACATATCAAGTTCGTATTTCGTGACGGCTGTCCTGTATCCTTCCCATTCCTTTAGTTTTGACTGCATAAATTCTTTAAAAATATGTTCACCCAATGCTGATTTTACTATTTGACTCTTTTTCATCAGCATTAAAGCTTCATGCAGACTTCCGGGGAGTGTTTCAATTTTAGCACGTTTACGTTCTTTATCATCCATTTTAAATATGTTTTTATCAATATCAAGCGGCGGTTTAGTTTTCTTTTCAACACCGTCTAATATTGATTCTAAGATAACGGCGAGTGCCAAATAAGGGTTGCAGGATGGGTCAGGTGAGCGAAGTTCTACCCTTGTTGCGTTACCTCTTTTAGCTGGAACCCTTATCAAAGCCGAACGGTTTGCAAGTGACCATGCCAGATATACGGGAGCTTCATAGCCGGGGACTATACGTTTATAGCTGTTTACAGTCGGGTTTGTAATAGCGGTAAAGCTTCTGACGTGGTCTAACAGACCGCCTATTGCGTAAAGGGCTGTTTCAGAAAGTTCATGTGCTCTTTTTGCGTCATAGAATGTATTTTTTCCGTTTTTAAACAGCGATAAATTGCAGTGCATGCCTGAACCGTTAATACCGAATATGGGTTTAGGCATAAATGTAGCGTGGACACCGTGTTTATTTGCAACAGCTTTAACCGCATATCTGAAAGTTACTATATTATCTGCGCTTGTCAGTGCATCTTCATATTTAAAGTCTATTTCATGCTGACCGTCTGCTACTTCGTGGTGGCTGGCTTCTACTTCAAACCCCATAGCTGTAATGGTTCTAACTATTTCTTTTCTGATATTTTCTCCCATATCATCGGGTGCAGCGTCGTAATATCCTGCCTTATCGTGTGTTTGAGTTGTAGGACGCCCGTTTTCATCTTTTTTGAACAAGAAAAATTCCGCTTCAGGGCCTACGTTCATCTCATAACCCATATCTTTGGCTTTTTTCATAACACGTTTTAAGTTTGCTCTCGGGCAGCCTTCAAAAGGTGTTCCGTCAGGGTTATGGATGTCGCAAATTAATCTTGCAACATTTGTTCCCGTAACTTTATCTTCTCTGAACGGCAATAAAGTAAACGTAGCTAAATCAGGATAAAAATACATATCAGATGTTTCAATATTTCTGAATCCTTTAATTGATGAGCCGTCTAACATCATTTCATTATTTAAGATTTTATCAATTTGTACGGACGGAACCGACATATTTTTAACTGTTCCGTTAATATCGGTAAATTGAAGTTTAACAAATTCAACTTTTTTGTCCTTTACGATTTTCTTAATTTCTTCGGTTGTGTAAGCTTTTTTTCCTGACATATTTCCTGCCTTTCTTTTTCATAATTTTTATGATTTTTATTATAGTTATATTTTAAAAAAATAACAAGTAAAAATTTTCATTTTAACAAAAATCGCATTAAAAAATTTGCAAAAATATCATTTTTTTAATGCAAGTCGTCTTATTTTTAATGCTTTTTTGATTAACTTAATACTTTTTACAAAAAATGCAATTTTTTTAATTTTAAAAAACTTTGACTATTTTTTTTGATATCGGATAATAAAATTATTATGAAAACAGTACTGGCACAAATAGATACAATCCCCGGTGACATAAGTTCAAACGCCGAAAAAATCAGAGAATATATAAAAAAAGCAAAAGAAGATAAAGCCGATTTAATTATATTCCCTGAACTCTCGCTTATGGGCTATCCGTTTGGCGATATATTTATGCGTCATAAATCAATAATAGAGCGCCAAATTAATACATTAAATAAAATAGCCGCCGAAACAAAAAACATTACCGCATTAATAGGTTTTGCCGAACCCACGGAAGACAGCGAAAAAAAACCATTCTATAATTCCGTTGCAGTTATTCAGGACGGAAGAATTATCAACATCGCAAGAAAAAGACTTCTCCCTAATTACTCTGAATTTAATGATTACAGGTATTTTGAACCATCTAAAGAAACCCCCGATATTTTTGAAATAAAAGGAGAAAAATTCGGAATAATCGTTTGTGAAGACAGCTTTAACGATAAATCATTTTTTAAAGAAAAATGCCTTTATAAAATTGACCCAATAGAAGAAATAATGAAGAAAAATCCCGATACAATTATTAACTGCTCATGTTCTCCCTCAAGAACAGGCAAAGAATATGTTAAAAACGCTCTTTTTTCTTCAATAGCAAAAAAATACAAAGTAAATTATATATACGTAAATCAAGCGGGATACAATGATAACCTGTCTTTTGACGGAACATCAAGAATTTATGATAAAACAGGCAAGATTACTTTAAGAGGAAAATCTTTTAAAGAAGAATACATCTTAAGCGAAAATTATAAAGGAATTATAAATGATATTCCAAAAGGAATGGACAAAGAAATTGAAATAAATAAATTCGATTTAAATTATAAAAATGATTTAGACCGCACTTATAACAGCATAATACTTGGCATAAGAGAGTATTTTTCAAAAAACGGTTTTAAAAAAGCGGTATTGGGGTTATCGGGAGGTCTTGATTCTTCCGTTTGCGCCGTATTACTCGCTGACGCCCTCGGCAAAGAAAACGTCTGGGGTATTTCAATGCCAAGTAAAATAACTTCAAGCGAAAGCAAAAGCGACGCTAAAATATTAGCTCAAAATTTGGGAATTAACTTTTTTAAAGTGCCTTTAGCAAACGAAATAGACATGATGAAAAAAATGTTAAACTCTACATTTTATCAGGTAAAAACGGATAAATACGAAAAATCAACCACAATAGAGAATTTGCAAGCAAGATTAAGAGCTACAATTTTATGGAGTGTATCAAATGAACACATAAAAATGCTTCCTATCGCAACAAGTGATAAATCGGAAGCATATATAGGCTATGCAACGGTTAACGGTGATATGTCGGGAGGATTTGCCCCTATAGCAGACGTCACAAAAACTAAATTATTCGCTCTGGCTGATTTTCTTAATAAATCAAGGCAGGAAAAAAATGCTATACCTAAATCCGTACTTGAAAAACCCCCGGGGGCAGAACTTAAAATCAACAAAAAAACAGGTAAAACCGTCTGTGCCGAAGAAGAAAATATGCCCTATGAGTTCTTGGATGAAATTATATGGTTTGTTGAAAACCTCGGATTCGGATTTGACGAGCTGTTAAAACATAAATTTTATTACGAAAAAAAGAATAAAATTTCACTTGAAGAAAAAACTGAATGGATAAAAAAATTCTTTTGGAAATCAAAATGTGCAGTATATAAATGGCATATTATTCCTCCATCAGTTGTTGTTGATATGCACTCAATCAACTCTGTCGAATACAGGCAGCCCATAATTTCAAAAGTAAATTAAAAAACTCCTCGATTAGAGGAGCTTTTTTTATTGAGAAACTTTTTCGTGTTCTTTATTATTACTGTTGTCTTCAATATGTTGAAGTTTTAGCGCTTCCAATTTTCTGTTGCTCTGATATCCGTAGAGGAAGTATATTATAACCCCAAGTACAAGCCCTTGAGGACTGAGAGGCCAGGGGACTGGAGCAGGCTTGTCCACTTTGTTTCTAAGATTTGAGGAATATTCCGCGCGGACCGGCAATAACAATAATAAATAGTCTGACTGGAGCTGCGTGGTGAATCAGCAGGACGGAAAATAAAGACCGAATGTGAGA
>CANQCO010000117.1 GCA_947589705.1 Candidatus Gastranaerophilales bacterium | reverse complement strand
ACAGAAAAGGATTAAAAAATATGCTCAAGTATGTAAAAGAGCATAGAAATGAAGTTGTTTATGTTTGTGTATGGAAATTGGACCGCTTATCAAGATGTGTGGAAGATTTTTTTGCAGAAATTTTAAAACCAATTAAGAACTACGGTACAACGATAGCAAGTATTATGGAAAATTTTGATGATATAAGAAAAGTAAAAAAAGTTCTTATAGGTGTTTATATAGGACAAGCAGAAGATGAATTAGACAACATTAAAGATAGAACAAGTTCTGTATTAAGAAATAGAGCAGAAAACGGATACAAACTCGGTAAAGCTCCTGTAGGATATTTAAATGCACGAGATGAACATAAACACGGTATTATAGTTCCTGACCCCAATAAAAAAGATTATATAAAACGTTGCTATGAATTGTATGCTACAGGATTATTTTCTTATGAAAGAATAAGTCGAGAACTTGCAAAATACGGTTTTGTTGATTGCAAGAAAAAACCATACTCAAAAAAACGAATTGAAGATATTTTGAAAAACCCTGTTTATATAGGTAAAGTTACTCATAGAGACGATATATTTGATGGTGTACACAAACCTATTATATCCCCTGAGTTATTTTATAGGGTTCAACTTGTTTTAAAAGGTTCTGATGTCAAAAGTCCTAAAGGATTTGTTTATACATATTCTAATTTTATTAAATGTGCTAAATGTGGTTATAGTATGGTAGGAACAACAAAACACGGGGCTCATAACAGCGGTACTTATGTATATTATCATTGTTCAAATTATTCTAAAGTACACAGAAAAGAAAAGAATATCAACGAAGCTCTTATCGATGAAGCTATGCAAGAAGTAATAGAGAGTTTTGATATTACAGAAAAGGAAATTAAAGTTATTAAAAAAGAAATTTATAAAGCTATTGATGATTTAAAGAAATATGAGCATAAATCTATAGATGAATTAAAGAAACGATATGATGAAATAGTGGATTGTATAGCCGAAAAGTTAACACAAAAGAATACTGATAAATTAGGGGTAAGTGAAACAACACGAACTGAAATTATACGAAAATTAGAAACCGAAAAGGATAATCTGGCTCAACAAATAACTAACCTTGCAGAAAATTCAAAAGATACCACTAAACGTATAAGCATATTAATTGATTTTGCTAATAGAATCCCCGAACTTTATTTAAAAGCTACTTTAGAGGAAAAAAGATTAATACTTAACACTATCACGGAAAGCGTTATCTATGATGAAGAAACTAATAAACTTAAAGTAAAATTAAGACCTGTATTTGAACATTTAAGACAAATAAAATTAAAAAAGAAACAAGAATTTTCACAAAACCTAGAAACATTGACTGGAACTCTCGAAACTCGTTCACAGAGTGCAAAACAAGCTCTTGAAAATAACCGTTTGAATTTGAGCAATATAACAGTGATTGGAACTCGTCAAAATAGCTTAAATACTAAAATAGAGCCCATTTTTGAAGGCTCTAAAAAGTTAAATGTCGATGGCGGGACTTGAACCCGCAAGGATAAACCACACGCCCCTCAAACGTGCGCGTATACCAATTCCGCCACATCGACATAGTTTTAAATGTATTCAGTTGTCAGCTAAATTCAATTTTTTTGTTAAGGCAAGCCCCAACTACAAATATTATCTTATGATTAACTTTATTCGTCAATATTTAATATTTTGATTTTTTACTCCTAATCAAATAAAATAAACTTATGAATTACATTTGGTATTTTTTAATAGTTATTTCTATAATTTTTGGCGCAATAAACGGCAGATTGGCAGATGTCGCAGGTGCTATATTTTCAGGTACTGAACTCGCCGTTAAAATAGTCCTAACCCTGCTTGGGATTATGACTTTTTGGCTTGGGATAGTGAAAATTGCAGAAAAATCAGGTATAGTTGAATTCTTATCAAAAGTTTTAAAACCTGTTGCGAAAATTATTTTTCCTGAACTTCCGAAAGACAGCCCTATTATTGGTGATGTTGCAATGAATTTTTCCGCTAATGCTCTTGGGTTGGCTAATGCCGCTACTCCTATCGGTATTAAAGCAATGGAAGGCATGCAGGAGCTTAATAGGGATAAAGAAAGTGCGACAAATTCCATGTGTACATTATTAGCTATGAATACAGCGGGTTTTCAGCTTATTCCGGCAACCGTAATAGCTATTTTAGCTGCGGTGGGATGTAAAAATCCTACCGAAATAATTGTCCCTACTTTAATTGTTACTTCAACAGCCTTTGTTTGTGCAATTCTATTGGCAAGGATTTTCCAAAAAATCTTCCCGCCCCAAAAAATTAGCGAGGTAACCTCCGATGATTAAAGAAATTATTAATTTAATATCTTTATGGGCTTTACCTGCAATAATTTTAATTATTTTAACTGTTGCAATACTTCGCAAAGTCCCCATTTATGAGGCTTTTATTGAAGGCGCTAAAGACGGAGTTAAGGTAAGCTTTAATATTATCCCATACCTGGTTGCAATTATTGTTGCAATATCCATGCTCCGTGCATCAGGCTTGGTAGAAGCATTGGCACTCAGCCTTGGCGGATTTTTATCAAAGGTTCATATACCTGCTGATATTCTACCGCTTGCGATTGTCCGTTCACTCTCTGGAAGTGCAGCGCTTGGTGTGTTTTCTGATATTATTTCCAATAATGATATTAATTCTTATACTTCTAAGTTAGCTGCAATAATGATGGGAAGCAGTGAAACAACCTTTTATGTATTGACTGTGTACTTCGGTGCGGTTGGTATAAAGAAATATCGTTATGCACTTTTAACAGGCTTAAGTGCCGATTTAATCGGAATTATTATGGCAGTAATTGTTGCTCGTTTCTTCTTTGGTTAAAATTTAAATTGTAGTTATAACACTTATAATAATGTTTTGTTGTATAAAATCTGTTTTTGCGCAAAAAAAAGCCACCTTTCAGTGGTCTATTTCTGCATCCTAATGGTCTCTTTTGTGTTTATTATTTAGGAGTTTATATGTGTTCGGGGTTGTAATGTTTCATTTAGTGTTTTGCATACACTTAAATCTTACATTATTATTATGACACATATAATTTTCTTGTCAAGTGTCTAAAAATTTATTTATTAAGTTTTTTTAAGTGTTAATAAATACCTGTTTATATCGGTATCAAACTGCATTATGTTTCAATATTTAACAATATTTGTTTTTTATCTAATCCGCCTCTATATCCTATTAAATTACCGTTTGAACCGATAACACGGTGACAGGGAATTATTATTGCAATAGGATTTTTATTGTTTGCACTACCTACAGCCCTTACCGCTTTTGGGTTACCAACTAAAAAAGCAATCTCTTTATATGTCCTTTTCTGTCCGTAGGGGATTTTAATAAGTTCTGCCCAGACTTTTTTTTGAAACTCTGTTCCTGTAGGGTTTAACGGCAGGTCAAAAATTTTCCGCCTGCGGGAAAAATATTCATCAAGCTGTTTTTTAGTATTTTTTATTATGTCATTTTCAGATGAAATCTCATTTTCTTTTGATGAAAATGAAACTGATAAAAGTGAATCCTCATCAGCTGTTATGTATAACTCACCGATAGGGGAATTATATTTGCTTTGATAGAACATTAGTTAAAGTGAACCTTTGTTAAGTCAGCCTTACGAATGCGGATATTTTTTGGAGTTATTTCCAATAATTCATCATCAGAAATGTATTCCATGCAGTCTTCAAGCGACATTTTTCTGTGTGCCTGAAGTGTTACCATTACATCAGCTGTTGCACTTCTCATATTTGTAAGTTTTTTAGTCTTGCAAACGTTAATTTCAATATCTTGCGGGCGGTTATGCTCGCCTACAACCATACCTCTATACACTTTTGTTTTTGGTGTAAGGAAAAATACTCCTCTATCCTCAAACTGCGCTAGTGCATAAGGAATAGCCTCGCCCTGCTCATGCGATACTAATGAACCGTTTCTTTGTTTTGCAATATCGCC
>CANQCO010000116.1 GCA_947589705.1 Candidatus Gastranaerophilales bacterium | reverse complement strand
GCAGATTTTTTTGATAATCCGATAACAGAAAGACCCGATTTCTCACGAGTCTCTCTTATAAATTCCGACAGTGATTTTTCGTATGTCATTTTATTATGCCTTTGCCTTTTTTGCTTGTGCTTTATCATTCCATAAAGCTATTAAAGTATTTGCAAAGAATATACTTGAATAAGTACCTATAATAACACCTAAAATCATAACAAGTACGAAGTCTTTAGTAGTAACTCCGCCGAAGAAATATAATGCCCCTAATGTTAATAATGTTGTTAAGGATGTATTTATACTTCTTGCCAGTGTTTGATTAACGGAGGCATTAACAATCTCATCATAGGTAGCTTTTTTAGAATAGAATTTTAAATTTTCTCTTACTCTGTCAAATACAACAATTGTATTATTAACGCTATAACCAAGAACCGTAAGTATTGCGGTTATGAATAAGCTATCTATGGTAGTTCCGTAAAATAGTCCGAATAGTGAAAATACACCTACAACAAATAAAACATCATGAAATAATGCTAAACATGCAACTACCGCAAACTCAAAATGAAATCTTAATGTCAGGTATATAACAATTGCAAGAAGTGCTAAGCTTATTGCTATAAGTGAATTAACAAATAATTGTTTACCAAGCACGGGACCGACTGAATTTACTTGAACAAGCTGAGCATCAGGATAATCATTTAAAATAACTTTTGTTACTTCATCAATTGTTTCATTTTGCCCGTCTTTTGAGAATTTTGTTTTAATAGAAATTATATTTTTAATTGAATCATTTTCGGCGGTTGCAGGTTTTAAAATTTGAATAACCGGATTTTCAATATTATTATTTGATAAATTAACTCTTATTTTACCTATTTCATTAGTAGATATATCCTTATTAACAGAGTATTGAAGTATTGTACCGCCTGTAAAATCAATACCTACAAGTAATGGTGTATGAGTAGGATAAGTTTTCATCGACCAGAACATAGCAATGACACCTGGCAGAAGCAATATAAATGAAATAGCGAGCCAAATCCACCTGTATTTAATAACATCTATAATTTTTTTTGTGTCGAAAACACTGTATGACATTTTATAATCTCCTTAAAATTAGTCCAATACTCCAAATTTAGCTTTTTCGCGCTCGGTTTCCGCTGCTTCATAAGCTTGATTAATATCTGATTCTTTTAATCCAAACATAGCGGGATACTTTAATTGTCCCGTACCGAATATTAAGTGCATTAGATTTTTAGTAACAGTGATTGCGGAAAACATACTTAACAAAACACCTATTGCAAGGGTAAGAGCAAATCCTTTTACAATGTTTGAACCCAAGAAATAAAGAATAACACAAATAATTATTGTAGACATATTAGAGTCAAAAATACTTGTAAATGCTCTGTCAAATCCTGAGTTAATGGCTGTAAAAAGAGTTCTTCCCGATTTTAATTCTTCTTTTGTTCTTTCAAAAATAAGGATGTTAGCGTCAACTGCCATACCTATACTTAATATGAATCCTGCAATACCTGCCAGAGTTAATGTAACGGGTACTGCTTTAAATATGGCAAATACAATAAGAGAATAAATTATAAGTGCTATATTAGCAATTAACCCGGGAACTCTGTACCAAATAAGCATAAATAACATAACAGCAGCTATACCAATAAAGCCTGCAATTTTACTTTTATGTAAGCTGTCAGCTCCTAAAGTCGGACCTACCGTATTTTCTTCAATTATTTCGGCAGGTACGGGAAGTGCTCCGGCGTTTAAGAAATCAACGACTTTCTTTGCTTCGTCATGAGTAAATTCGCCTGTTATTTGAGCATTACCACCTGTAATTTCAGCTTGAACTACAGGTTGAGAAATATTCTCACCGTTAAAATATATCGCAATCGGATAATGGAGAAATTCTCTTGTTAATTTGGCAAATTTTTCCGCACCGTTAAGATTAAATTGTAAGGAAATGAGCCATTTTCCTGCTGCGTCTGTTCCCACTTCCGCTTTTTTAAGGTCTTCACCTGATAGTCCTGATGATTCAAATCCGACTACATTACCGTTTTCTATTATCGGTTTTTTAAAATCAAGTTCTGCTGTTTCACCTATGATTTCTCTTGCATACTTTGGATCTGCAACGTTAGGTATTTCAACGAGCAACCTGCGTTCTCCCATTCTTTGAACCATCGTTTCAGATACGCCTAAGGCATTAACCCTGTTTTCAATAGCTGCTTTAAGACCGTCCATTGTATCATTATCAATGGTCGGTATGTTGGCTGTTGTTTGTGCTTCAAGTACTATCCTTGAACCTCCGACTAAATCAAGTCCCAATGGAATCGGCTTTATTTTTATAATTACAATGGAAATAATAGCAAGAATTACTATTGCCCAGAACATAATTATTTTATTTTTCATAAATATCCCCTATAAATAATAAAATACTGATTTAATTTTAACAAAAAAAAAATCAGCATACATAAAATAATAAATTATGTTGCAAAAATTTATTTTACTACGTTAAGATTGTTGTTTTTTTCATTTTTCTTTTTGAAATGAACAAACAATAATGCGCCTATAGTAATTGCAGCAGCTATTATTGCTGAATATTTAAATTTTTTAGATTTTATAATTTTTAATATTTTATCTTTAAAATTAGCTGTCGTTCCGGGTTTTATAGCAGCTTCTGTCTTTTTTGCTGCTTCTTCAATGACTTTAGTGCTTTCTTCTGTAGATTTACCTGTTGCAGCATCACTTAAACTTGAACAAATTTTTTGAGCCTGTTCCGCTTTCGATGCTGCCTGATTTTGAGCTTGAGTTCTTGCTGCGGCTTCTGCTTTTATAGCAGCTTCTTCAATGATTTTAGCGCTTTCTTCCGCAGATTTACCTGTTGTAGCGTCACTTAAACCTGAATAAAATCTTTGAGCCTGTTCTGCTTTCAATGCTGCCTGATTTTGAGCTTGAGTTCTTGCAGCAGCTTCCGCTTTTACAGCAGCCTCTTTGATTACTTTAGCGCTTTCTTCTGCTGATTTACCTGTTGCAGCGTCACTTAAACTTGAATAAAATCTTTGAGCCTGTTCTGCTTTCAATGCTGCCTGATTTTGAGCTTGAGTTCTTGCTGCCGCTTCCGCTTTTATAGCGGCTTTATCCATTGTGACTTTTGTTACAGGTAATTTTGAAGTTTGAACAGAAGGTTTAACTCCATCTGTCATAATATCTGTTGCTCCTTCACAAACATCAGTAATTGTTGTAGCTGCTTGTCTTTTTACGGCAATTTCTGCTTGCGCAGTTTTTGCAATTTGCATTGATGTTTGTGAACTTTTTATTTGTTTAAGCTGTTTTTTTAAATGTTCAAGTTCTGAAATTGAAGAAACTTTCGATGTTTTAGAACGTAACTTTTCTAATTGATTATATAATTCCATATTTTCTTGTATAACAGCTCTTGCTTGGAGTGTAGTTATATTTTCTAATAAAGAGTTGCGTTGAAAATTTAGATTTATTAATTCACTTCCTTGTTCAATTTGTCTTAAAAGGTTATAGTTTATTGTTTCTAAATCGCTTCCGGCTTGTTCGATTTGTCTTAAAAATCTTTGATTTATTTCTTCAAAACTGCCTTCAAGTGACTCAGCATGAGGTTTTAATTCAAAACTACTGCCGCCAAATTCAAGACCAAACATTGAATTATCCTTCCTTTTTACCTTTATAATTATAATAAAACCAAAAAATAATTATATTTGTCAAAATAATAAATTATGTTGCAAAAAGTAAATTAATACTTTTATTTATATGGGAATGTTATAATGTTTACTGTAGAAAAAAGGAACAGAAAATGGTTGTAAAAGAAAAAGAACAAGAAACGGTAAATATTTCCGAAGAAAGGAAAAAAGCACTTAAAGTTGCTATAGATAAAATTGAAAAGGATTTTGGAAAAGGTTCAATAATGCGTCTGGGAGATAAGCCTGCCGTAAATGTTGAAACTATATCAACAGGGGCTTTATCATTGGATGTGGCTTTGGGTATTGGTGGAGTTCCCAGAGGCAGAATTATTGAAGTTTATGGACCTGAAGCAAGCGGAAAAACCACACTTGCTCAACATATTGTTGCAGAATGTCAAAAAAAAGGCGGTATTGCCGCATTTGTTGATGCAGAACACGCTCTTGAC
>CANQCO010000115.1 GCA_947589705.1 Candidatus Gastranaerophilales bacterium | reverse complement strand
TCTCTTAATGCTACTATCATAAGCCCTGAACAGAATATTATACCTATAATCGGGAACCACGGACAGCACGGAACTTTAAATGAGCGTGGTCTGTCGGGTTCTGTTTTTCTCAAAAGCAAGATTCCTATACAAACAATAACAAATGATGAGAAAGTACCAAAAATAGCAAGTTCAGCGGCAACCTGCATATTAATAAACAAAGAACCGATTAAAATTAATATTGTTGATAATATTGTTATTACCCATGGAGTTTGGAACTTCGGGTGAACTTTTTTCATAATAGGAGGTAAAAACCCGTCACGTGCCATAGCATATAATATTCTTGTAGTACCGAATTGAAGAACTAAAAGAACTGAGGTAAGACCTGCTATAGCGCCAATTGCAATAGCACCTGCAAACCAATCCTGACCTACAAAACTCATAGCGGCAGCAATAGGTGCTTTTAAATCTATCTGCCCCATAGGCATCATACCTGTTAATACAATGGTAACAAGCCCGTATATTATAGAACATATAACAAGCGAGCCGATTAAACCAATCGGAAGGTTTTTCTGCGGATCTTTTGTTTCTTCTGCTGCCGTAGAAATTGCATCAAAACCTATATAAGCATAGAATATCGCAAATGCTCCCATTAATATACCTTTTATGCCAGATGGCGCAAATGGAGTCCAGTTTTCAGGTCTTACATAAAAAGCTCCTACACCTATAAATAAAGCGATAACAGCAACTTTAACAAAAACCATTATCTTTGCAAAATTTGCCGATTCTTGTATACCTTTAAATAATATTGCAGCAATAACAATAATAATAAACATTGCAGGTAAATTAAAGCATATAGGAATACCCAAGAAATGAGGTATATTTGCATCGGGATTAGTGGTTATTGCCGTTTGATAATCATTAATCAGCCATACGGGAGGATTTTTCATACACTCCGGAAGACAAGGAAAACCCTCAAACAGTTTTATTAAATATCCTGTCCAACTTGATGCAACAGCTATTGTACCTATAGCATATTCAAGCATTAATACCCAGCCCATCATCCAAGCAGGAAACTCGCCCATTGTTGCAAATGTATATATATATGCACTTCCTGATACGGGTATCATAGATGCAAATTCAGCATAACATAATGCGGGAAATATACACGCAATAGTAACTAGGGCTATTGATATAACAAGAGCCGGTCCTGCTCCTACACGCTCTGTTGTACCTATAACAGCAGAACCTATCATAACAAATATCCCAGCGCCGATTATGGCACTAATACCAAGGATAATTAAATCAAAGGCATTTAATGTCTTTTTTAATCCGCCTTTAGCCGATTGCTCCAAAAACTCATCAGGGTTCTTAATTCTCAGCAGGCTTGACACAAATTTACTTAATAAATTCTGCTTAGGGTTCTGCATTATTACATTCCTTTTCTATACTTTACACGGCTGATTTTTTAATAAAGGGAACCCGAGTTCCTTTCTTTGCTCAACATATAATTGGGCAACCATTGCCGCCATTCTTCTTACTCTGTTTATATAATTTATTCTCTCATCACGGCTTATTACTCCTCTTGCATCAAGTAAATTAAATGTGTGAGAGCATTTTAATACATAATCATAAGCAGGTAATACAATTTTTGCTTCTATACAAGATTCCACTTCCGCCTGAAATAAATCAAACATTTTAAATAATCTTTCAGAATTTGAATATTCAAAGTTATATTTTGACTGTTCAATTTCATTTTGAAGATAAATTTCGCCGTATTTTAATTCTTTATTCCACATAACATCGTAAACGGAATCAACATTTTGTAAATACATTGCAATACGCTCTAAGCCGTATGTAATTTCAAGAGCCACAGGTCTTATTTCAAGCCCGCCGACTTGCTGAAAATATGTGAATTGAGTAATTTCCATGCCGTCAAGCCAAACTTCCCAACCTACACCTGCAGCACCTAATGTTGGTGATTCCCAGTTATCTTCTACAAATCTTACATCATGCTTAGTTAAGTCTATACCCATAGCCTCTAGGCTCTTTAAATATAGTTCTTGAGAGTTTTCCGGCGACGGTTTTAATATAACCTGATACTGAAAATAATGTCCCAATCTGTTAGGATTTTCCCCGTATCTTGCGTCTGTAGGACGTCTGCATGGCTCTACCATAGCTGTATTCCAAGGCTCTGGTCCCAATGCACGCAAAAAGGTTGCCGGATTCATTGTACTGGCGCCTTTTTCTATATCATAAGGCTGTTGTATTATACAGCCGTAATCACTCCAAAACTTTGATAAATTTAATATTAATTCCTGAAACGTTAAACCCACTACTAACAGCCCTCTTTTCTTTAGCTTTTTTATTGTATTTCAAACATGATTTTTTTGGAAATAAATTTATTGTATTTTATACACTTCTTAAAATTTATTATTTATTTATATTATTATTTTTTTTATATAATTTTTCTAATTATTTAAAAAATTTCCCTATTTTGATTGATTTTTTTATTTTTTTTAAAAAAAAACGAAAATAATTTATCTAAAATTTCCGTTTTTATAAATATTAAGTTATATTAATTTTTTGATTTAGAACAATATAAATCTTCACTTGAATCGTTATTCAAGAATCTAAAACATTTATCATTAACTTTACCCATATATTGTTCTAAAAAGTATTTCTTGCACAGTTTAAGATTACCTTTATTTTTAGCAAAATCCTTAAGTGTTGAAACATAATAATACTTAATGTTTTCTTCATTTGAAAGTATTAAAATATGTCCTCTAAAGAAAAATACACGATTATAAACGGGTTTAAGAATAATTCTATCTTTATAAAACACACCGTATTTCCCGTCTTTTTTTATTTTAATTAAATCATTGTCAGATACTGAAACAACTTTATCTATATCAAAGTCCAATGGAATAATTATATTGCCTTTATAGTCCATTACACCGATTTTATCACCTTTTTGGTTGAGCTTTGTGAATCCGAGATAATGCCCGCCTAAAGGGTAAATTGAATTATATTCGCCCTTTCCTATTCGTCTTCCAGATTTTTTAACCAGAACCATTACATAATTTTTGTTTGGAAGCCTTACGGCATAACAGTTTTTTGAGAATTTCCAAACACCATTCGCAAATTTAAAAGGAAGTTCTTTTCTGCCTTTAGAATTTACCGTTCCGCATTTATTTTCTTTTTTGCAGACAGTAAATGAAGTACTTCCATCTATAACCGCAGGATTCATAACGGAATAATATTTAGGTTTTACAATAGTTTTACCGTTTGAATCAATCACACCGATTTTATTATTTTTTTCAATTCTGAAATATTTCCCGGGGAGATAGGGTGTAATTTTTACTTGTTTTTCAGATACAAGTTCCTTTCCATCATTATCAAAAACATAAGAATAATCACCCTTTTGAGCGATAAAGTACCTTTTATCCGAACGCTCAGCCGTTTGCTGGCATGTTATATTGTCAAATTCTGGATTTAATATGGTTTTACCTGAATAAGAAATCAACCCCATTTTATTGTCTTTTTCGACAGTAATTCCACAAGCGGAACATATAATATTTTGATATTCTCCCTCCAATATAGTGTTATTTTTATAATCTATAAGCTTATAATTGCTTCCTTTTTTCGATTTAAAAAAGATTTGATAAAATTTTTCAAAACCTGCATACTCCAAATCTTTATATTCATGAGGTATTACAAGATTTCCGTTTTCGTTATATACACCTAAATACCCTTCATCATTGCGTTTGATATTAAAAGCATTTTTATCAAAATATTGATTTATATTTTTTATATAGTCCTTAATTTCAGGATATTTTTCGTTTATATATTTTGATTCAGGGAAAAATCCGTATAAAACTTCATCTTTTTCTGCAGTAGTATCCTCAATTTTATTTGTTTTATTAAAGAAAACACTTATTCCTAACCACATCAATAAAACTATAAAAAGAAAAATAGCAAATTTAGATATAATGTTTTTTACCTTCATTTTTTTTTTCCCCCCCCCCAGCCTTTACACAATAATTATAATATTTTTTAGAATTGCAGTCAAAAAAAGAACCGCTTAAAATTAAGCGGTTCTTTTAATAAGTTTATTCTAAAAACTATAATTTAGAAGCAACCATTAATGTTGTTTCAGCTAATCTTGTAGAATAACCGCATTCGTTATCGTACCAAGAAAT
>CANQCO010000114.1 GCA_947589705.1 Candidatus Gastranaerophilales bacterium | reverse complement strand
CTATATTATATTTACGGCACAGCTCCGCAATTTTTTTAAATCCTGCCTCGCATTGCTCCCTTTTTAGCGGATAATGTGTGTCTCCTTTGTCAAAATCTTTCATTCCGCAAAAAGCAAAGCCGATACTGCCTGTGTTGCCCATTTCGGTGTGTGCTGCATACTTGCCGTCTTTACAGTTTATATTATCTTCGGGTGTAAAATCACCTAAAACAGTCAAGCCCTCGCCCGTTATCATATAATGGTAATGTTTAAAATCCTCTTGATTCGGGTGGTAGGTTCCTGCCGTCCAATGAATTATTATTCTTTTCATTTATTGACCTTGTTTTTATTAATTATTGCGTTATAAATGATGTCTAATTTTTCTTTAATTTCCGAAATATCTTCTTTTAATTCCGTTATCACTACCTTATACACCTCTTTTTGTACATACTTTTTATCAAGTTCTTTTTCGAGTTTACTTATTTCATTTTGCAATTGATTCGGGGTTACAAATATTCTGTAAGCGGTTAAAAAGCCGATAACTACAATAATGATAGGAGCATACTCAATAAAAATGTTATCCACGTTCCCTAAGCTCCTTTGCTATTTTAGCGAAAGTCCTTATTGCATCTTCTGCTTGATTCTGTCTGTTTTGCATTTCTTCAAGTTTTTTTAATATCTCTTGGATTTCTTGATTGTTTTCAATATTTTGTTCTTTTGCCGATTTATTCATAAATTCGGGCGACACAAGAGGGAATTTATCTATTAAACTTGATGTAATTGAAGTATCTTTGTCTTTATAATGAATGTCTTTTTTATTCCCTAAAAGATTTATAAAACCAAGTAACAAAATAAATGCGATTACAACGCACATAATAAACGTAAATATCCAAAATAAATTTATTTCAATCATTCATCCTCCCTCATAGTAAAATCAGCTTTTTTAGGGTTAAATATGGTTTTTAGTTCCATATTTTCACCTTTATATTTAAAGTTTTGTTTTTGAACGACATCACTTTTCGCATCAAACTTAAATTTTACTTTCCTGCTTGAAGATTTTGAAGTGGTTTTGTTCGTTTGCTTCTTCATAATTTTAATCCTATCACACTACTAAACGGACTTATTTTATCAGAAAAGAGGTTAATCATGGATTTTATTAACGCATTTATCATTTGGGGCTCAAAGTTTATAGCAGTAGGCTTTTTATTAATTGCAATACCGATTATGATTATTGTATTATTACTGGTTTTTTACGGCATATTCGCAACAATTATTGAGTATTTTAAAAGGAAAAAATAACAGAGGGCATAACCTCTGTTATTGAGTTTGGGGAGTTATTTTTCTTCTTTTTTATGCTTAAAATACTTAATGCGTTTTTTTGCGTTTTTGTATGCTCGCTCTGACGGGTCACCCGGGTAATCATCATCAGTCAAATAAATCTCTGCCATATCTAATATGGTTTCTACATCGGTTACTTTTTTACCGTAATCGGAGTAAAGCATATTTACGACATAAGCGAAATCGTGCTTTGTGAAGTCCTCTTTTTCAAAATCAATGCCTGATTTCCTTGCAATATCTTCAACACTCCATTTCGCACCATACTCGCCGTCAGGCTTTTTGAGAAGTTTTACAGCTTCTTCATACATTTTTATAGTACATATATGGCAGCCATATTCTTGCTCGTGTTCATATTCAGTGAGTACATTTTCAAATTCTTCCGGCATTTCTTTCGCAAAAGTCGTTATTAAGTCATTGTCTAAATTAGGAAATTTCTTTTTTAATTCCTCGTATCTAATCATTACATGAGTCATTTTTATGCTCCTTTGGTTCTTTTATAAGTTCTTTTATCGGCTTTATTATACTTACTCCGCATTCTTTCTCAACATAAGGAATAAGATTTAAACAGATATTTTTTGCCGTTTTTCTGCCTGCTTGTGTGTAAATAAACCAACCGGCACCAAGTAATACTAAACTCCTAAACATGGCTTTCCGTTTATCCTTATAATTTGCAGATGTGGAGAATCAGCTCCGAATACCGCTGTATATGTAGTTCTTGTTCTTAAATTATCACCTGTCCTTACGGCATTTCCAATACAATCAAGTAATGGTACTGTTGTGATGGTTCCGTTTATATTTACATTAACTAAAATTGGAAGTCCTGATGAGGGAACGGTTGTAATTGCTTCTGATAATCTAAATTTAATAACCGAACCGTTTAATAAAGTAGGAGTTGTTCTAAAATTTAAGTTATAACTTGTTGTTCCGTTAATTGTTCCCGAAGTTATAAGATATGTGGGAGTACAGCAATTTGTATTATAAAACATTTTTTTACCTTTCATTTTCTTTTTAACGGTAATAGGGGGCATATAGCCCCCTAATAGTTAAACTATATTACCGTAATTGTAATAACAATTTTGATTATTTAATGCGTTTATTCCGTTAGTTAGTCCTAATCCGTTAAGAATACCTGCATTTGGTGTACATACTCCTACACCTGTAACTATCGGTTTTGTCAGCATATTACATTGAATATTTGCTAATTGTGCATTTACCGGAGCTAACTGATCTTTAACAAATATTTCATTTTGCAATTGTGCTATTTTTCTGTCGCGTTCTGAAACAGCATCTCTTAAATTTTGATATTGATAAAAATCAATTTTTGTCGCTATTGCATTTGATTGTGAATTTACAAGCTCACGTGTTTGGGCTGATTGCTGTTCGATTAAGTATTGAGTTGTGGCTGTTCGTGTTATATCCGCTTTTTCTGAATCACAAATTGCTTTATAATCTTGAAAACCAAAATTACTGGTACCTAATCCTGCAGCATCTAAGCCAAGTCCAAAGCCTAAGCCGTTACCAAATCCGCCTCTGCCAAATCCGCCATAACCTCCAAAAGCTCCGCCAAATACCCAAACAATAATTACAAACAATATAATATAACCGAATAAACCTATATTATTGTAATTTGTTTCATCTGTCATTTGTTTTTCCTTTCGTCTTTAACTGTGTTTTAACTGCTCAATCCCTTGTAAGAGAGAATTTTTTGAAGTCAAAGCCGAATTATTGTCAGGCTGAATTATAGATTGCAATCCTTGTTTAAATTCTGTCTTATTTAATCCAATCGCATTTAACATAGGATTTGCTAATGGATTATTTAAAAAATTATTTACTTTATTTATAACTTCATTAGGTAATCCGTTATTTCTTAGATTTTGAAACACTTGCATTGCATCTTGCTGTGTTTTTATCTTCGTCGGGTCTATCGTTTTGAGTGCCTGTTGTAAGGCAATTTGCACTTTGTTCCTTACATTCTGAGGTAGAAAATTGATTATTTTTTCCAAATCCATTGTTTAATTGCTCCTGTAATTTTTGGCACGTTTCTGCCATTTGTTGCATTACTAATGTCTGTTTATCAAGCATTTCTGATTGTTCTTTTATTATTTCTTCCGGTGTTTTTTGCGGTTTTATTTCACCGAGTTCAATTAAACGATTTTTGCAAGCTATTAATCCATCTTCTATTTCTTTGTATTTTTTTAAATTGACACCGATTAAATCTCCATTATATGTATAAATGTTATCGTTGTTTACATATCCGCTAAAAAAATTATTACCTGTCCAATTAAAACTTGTAAAATTTCCTGCCATAAAAGAACTCCTCTATAATTTGTATTATAAAGGAGTTAGGAGGCTCAAAACCTTAATATTTTCGGCTAAAAAGTTAATGTTTTCATGTGCTTTTGAAATGTTAAATCAACTTTTGCAAGGGCTGTATTTTTAATGTTTCTGTATGTGGATGCACTTATTGATAGCTTTAAACAAATATTTTCAACCATTCTGTTTTTAACAATTGAATGATATAAAACCCAGTATTCATTTTCGGTTAAATTAGAAAGTTCAAAGAGCTTTTTCAATATATTTTCGGGTAAAAATTTTAAATATTTGTAGTTGCTTTGCATTCCCTCTTGCTCCTCGCGTTAAATGAGTTGCGCAAGGTTCAACACCTTGCTTCACTCTCTGCTCCGGTGCGTTTCCACCCGCAAAGTTTTTGGTAATTGTCAACGGTGTGTTTTATAAGCCACCTTTTAAAGGCGCACACGTCAGCCGATTTCATACATCCGATTAAAACTAATGTTGAAAGATAGCGGTCATTATTTATAAAAGAGTGATTTTCGCAAAGTTTATCATGGAGAAGTGAAGCGATTTGAAATTCGGGTTCCGTCTTTGAAC
>CANQCO010000113.1 GCA_947589705.1 Candidatus Gastranaerophilales bacterium | reverse complement strand
TTGAATGTGACAGTGAAATTCAGCGTATCTATCAGGTACACACTCCGTCCGATGTAAAACTTGATGTTGCCGGACGCGGTGGAACTGCTTTTACACCTGTGATAGAATATATCAACTCCGACAGATACTATCGGGATGCTTTGCTGATCTATTTTACAGACGGTTATGGAGAAAACAGAATACCGCGACCTATGACATACAGAAATATTTGGGTAATAACGGGAGAATGCATTGATCTTTCACTGAAAAATCCCTATGGTACGGTTATAAGTTTTGAGGAGAGTGAAAATATATGACAGAACCATTAACAACAAAAACTCGTCTTATTGGAAAAATGATGATTGACTGGTGTTTGCATATTGAACAGGAAAATACCTGTTTCCATTTTGACCGCAAACTCTGTGACGGTATGCAAAATATCCGTTTTACAAGTGATACGCTTAATGCTGTTTTTCCTCAAAATATATATGATGACGGGTATGTACTTTGTTATGAATTATTCAATACAAGTGAACAAACCTTACTGACTGTTAAAATTGATAAAAAGCATATAGGAAAGCGGCTTTTCAAGCTGCTTGATAAGTTACTGTCTGCTGTAGGCATTTTTGATACAACCGACAACAATATTATATTAAAATGCTGGAATATCTCAGACGAAACAGAAAATATTTCTCAGATAACCGGAGTTCTGAACCAATTATTTAATTACGAACTTTCATATTTTGAAACTGAGTTAAAAGCATGGCTTACAGACCATGACCGAAAAATTAAACCATTTCCACAATTTGAGCAAGAGATCTTACCTAAAACGGAACTTCCGGATGAACTGTTGATAGAAGGCGCAATGAGAGATATTCTGACAAACAAATATGAACGTAATAAAAAAGCACGAGCCAGATGTATAGCACATTATGGCACTTCTTGTCTTGTTTGCGGTGTTGATTTTGGTGCATTATATGGTGCGGAATTTGCCGGAAAAATCGAGGTTCACCATAGAAAACCGTTATATGAAATAAAAGAAGATTATGTTGTTGATCCAATCATAGACCTTGTTCCTGTTTGCCCAAATTGTCATATGGTGATACATAGCAAAAAAGATGGTGTATTTACTGTAGAGGAAGTCAGGAAGATGTTGCATAGGACAGACGCATTATAAAGTATAGCTTTATTTTGATGCGTAATATTTTTAGTTTATCCAAAATATTTCTGTATAAAACTGTAAAAAATCTGCCTTATTAAATGCTTTCTGCACTGCAAATTTTGATTTGTCGACTTGTGTGACAAAGGTAGCAAATTGGTTTTGTAACCCTATTGGAACATTATATACTTTCATTTTTGATAAATCAGATATTGTTAATGCAGCATATGCTGTTCCAACAGACATTTGCTTTTTATGTTCTACGATAAGGTTTTCCAACAAATTTTTCATATACAAAGAATTAAACTTTTCAGAACCAACAACTTTAATAAGGTTACCGTCTTTAAAATAAAAGTTTTTTTTGCCATCAACAATCCAGATTACCCCTATTGTGCCAACTGCGGAAACTAAAAGATCCCCTTTTTTAGGTACACCATACAATTCCTTAATTTCAGAGTATCTCTCTTCCGTTATAAATAATTCTGTTGAAATGTTATTTCCCTTTGATAATTCTACAATTTCCTTGGTTCTATAAAATGGTATTCCCTCCGTAACATACTCTTTTTCAAAAATACGCTTACTTGACCCAACATTTGTTAAATCACCTAATTCAACCATATCCCAACCTTTAGGATTGAGTATAGGATCTCCAAACATCTCTACAAATCGGCCTTTGACGAGCTCATCAAGCTTTGCAAGTTGTTGCTTGCGGTAGGCGATGATGGATTGGAGTTTGTCTAGGGTGGATACAATTTTAATTTGTTTTTTAACAGGTATGAGATCTATATCAAGTTTTTTTATGTAATCGTCAGTTTTAAGATTAAGCAATCCTGTTGTTTTGTTTTGAAATGGAATAGTCCCACCCTTTCTATATGTATAAAACAAAACATAGAATAAAAAACGAGGATAGCAGACAGATGAATCTTTCACGCGCAATAATCCCGTGAAATTGTTGAAAAGATACTTGTTTTCCTCTGCATCAAAATATACAACTCGACCTACTGGTTGTTTATCACTTCCACCGGATTTTTCAATGATAATATCTCCTTTTCGGAGAAACTTGTCATCAATGTTGGTTCTTTTAGTAATTATTCTTGTAACAACATTGTTGAAATTAATAACGCCATCATTTGTAAAATTGGTCGTTCGTAACACCGGAATACCATTTCCGTTTTCATCGTCTTTACCCCATTCACCGGAAATGACTTTGCCAGTAATATCAATTAGTTTTGCCATTTGTTGCGCTTCAAAACCGAATTTGTACGGGTTTGTTTTCCTTTCATTTTATTTTTTGAGCATCTCTTTCAGCTCTGCCATTTCCTTCATGACCTGTTCATTCAGGCTATCAAGTTCTGCTATAATATCCTCTGTAGGCGGATATTCAACAGCAACATATTCTGTCTTTTTATACTTATTTATCGACAGGTCATAGTCATTTTCTGCAATTTCCTCTTTCGACACAAAAAAACTTTGTTCCGTGCGTTCTCTTTCTGCCTCGGCATCAAGATTAGAGAAACGCTGTATAATGTCGGGAATATCACTCTGTTCAATGGGGCTGCGCTTGTCGTCAAGGCTGAAACCGTCGGCTTTCATATCGTAAAACCACACGTTATCTGTACCGCCTCCGCCTGTCTTTGTAAAAATTACAATCGCAGTAGAAACACCTGCATAGGGCTTGAAAACGCCACTGGGCATAGAAATAACAGCTTCAAGACGGTTGTTTTCCACAAGTTCCTTACGCAAAGCTTTGTGTGCCTTGCTTGAACCAAAAAGCACTCCATCGGGAACTATAGAAGCACATCTTCCGCCTATTTTCAAGGATTTCAGGAACAACGCCATAAACAAAAGTTCTGTCTTTCTTGTATGTGCCAGTGCGTCCAGGTCTTTGGAAATTGTATCTTTATCAAGACTGCCTGTAAAGGGCGGATTTGACATAATAAGAGAATATTCCTCACGGTGATTGTTATTTGCTGAAAGTGAATCCTGATAGCTTATATTTGGAGCCTCAACATTGTGCAGCAACATATTCATTGCGCCAATTCTCAGCATGGTATAGTCGGTATCAAAACCTGAAAACATAGTTGTATTGTAATGCTTTTTATTGGAGGTTTTCATCAGGTCTGACTTATAATGTTCGGATATGTAGGACGCAATTCCGTATAAAAAGCCCGCTGTGCCCATTGCCGGATCACAGACAATGTCGTCAAGGTTGGGTTTCATAAGCTCCACCATCATATTAATAATATGACGGGGTGTGCGGAACTGTCCGTTTTTACCGCTCTGTGCAATCTGTGAAAGCAGATATTCATATACATCGCCCATAATGTCCTTGTTGTCAAGGTCAAGGCTGTTTATAACAGAAACCACACGATCAAGTACATTTGCCGTTGGTACAAGAAAAATTGCATCTTTCATATATTTTGCAAATGCTGTGTCCTTTCCTGCCTGAAGTTCGGTTTTTATAAAGGGAAAAACCCTTTCGGTCATTGTTTTGAACATTTCTGCTGACTCAAAATTGCAGAAGTTCTTCCATCGGCAATCCTGATGAGCTTCGTCAAAGATGGGATCAACCACCGGCATATCAAGCGCCGCTGCATTTGACTCTTTTCTCAGTTCGTTGTCATCAAGAATTTTTATAAACATAAGGTAAGTTATCTGTTCAATAACCGTCAACGGATTTGTCATACCACTTGACCAAAAAATATCCCATATACCATCAATTTTATTTTTTAATTCACCTGTGATCATTTTTAATCTCCTTTATGAGAATATATATTAACATTAATATTGTAGCATATTTTGCTGAATTTTACAAGTATTTCAAAAAAATATGTGCTAAAGCTAAAAATTGGGAGGTGTTCTGTGACACCCTCCCATACTATAATTGTGAAATATGAGTACATAATATAGTTTACTTCTAAAATTATTATTTAAGATAATAACATCTGTTTTTTGTAGAACCACTGCTTTTTATAAGTCCCATTCTTTCAGCCTTTTTCAGCAGTCGTTGTACTGTACGTTCGCCTACATCCAGAAGTTCGGCAGCTTCTTTTGAAGTAATGCTATGATTTTCGGACAAAAATTTGTTGATTATATCAAGTCTTTTATTTTCCAATCCCGACATTTTTTCCGACACTATTTCCGACATTTCATTTTCTCTTAATACATCTTTGATAACATCGAGCATAAAGGCAATAAATTCGGTAGAACTGCCTGAATTATTGCAATTATTTATTGTATCATAGTATTCTGCTTGTTTATCGTGTATCATAGATTCTATGGGCAGCCACGCAAACAATGGATTCCATTTTGACAGCATAAGGGTATGCC
>CANQCO010000112.1 GCA_947589705.1 Candidatus Gastranaerophilales bacterium | reverse complement strand
AATATTTTTACCTAAAAGATTTCTTTCTTCAGCTGCTTTTATTGCCATTTTTAAACGTTTAATAGCCAAGGGATATTCTGCTCTTACATAGATATAACCTTCATCGGCGCCAACGGCAAATGCAGCTATTGCCATACCTTCTAACAGTTTATTAGGGTCATCTTCCATAACGCTTCTGTCCATAAAAGCACCGGGGTCACCCTCATCACCGTTACATATTACGTATGATTTTCTTCTCCATTTCTTTCCTGTGGCAAAACCGCCGCCGCCTCTGCCTCTAAGTCCCGAATCTTCTATTTCTTTTATTACATACTCTTGGTCATTAATCTCAAGAACTTTTGATAATGCGCTGTATGCACCTGCCGCTATCGCTTCATCTATGCTTTCTGGGTTTATGATACCGCAATTTTTCATTGCAGTTCTTGTCTGTTTAGCATAGAAATTCATCTCTTCGTTGTTTACGATTTTTTTGTTTAAAGCAGGGTCAACATATAATAATCTTTCAACAATCGTGTCATTTTTTAGTGATTCATAAATTTCAGAAACATCTTCTTTTTTAACATGAACGTAGGTAAGTTTTCTATCGGGAACTACAACTAAACATCCCTGTTCGCAAAATCCTATACAGCCTGTAGGGATAACGCTCATTTTAACATCATTTGTTAAAACATCAGCATCTGCGCCGAGTCTTTTAAATTCTGCTATTAAATCCAATGCTCCGTTAGCAAGACAACCCGTTGAAGCACATACTAAAATTCTTCTTCCCTGTTTTTTTATCATTTCCTGAGCTTTTTGCTGCTCTTGTTTTATATCTATAGTTAATTTTACTTTTTCCATATTACACGTTCTCTTTCAATATTGTGTCTATAACAATTTCTACAGCATCAGGTGTCATTTTCGGGTATATTTTCCCGTTTATAACCATTGCGGGCGCTAAAGAACAAGCTCCTAAGCAGCTTACGGTTTCCAACGAAAACATTCCGTTTTCGGTTGTCATTTTCCCGTTTTTAAGGTCAATTTTCTTTTTTACCGCTTCTAAAACAGGCATTGAACCTCTAACGTGGCATGCCGTTCCGTCACATACCTTTATTTCATATTTACCTTTCGGTTCTAAAGAAAACTGTGCATAGAATGTCGCAACACCGAAAACAGTTGCAGGCGACAACCCTTCTACCTTTGAACCTATATATGTCATTGCTTCTTCAGGCAGATATTTATATATTTCCTGTACTTTTTGAAGCATTGCGATTAAATATGACTTTTCACCGCCATAACTTTGAATAATTTCATCGAGTTTTTTTGTATCTACACTCGAAACGTCAACTTTCATCTCTTTCTCCTATTGCCTAAAAATCGTTATTAAGAATTATAACATGAAGATATTTTATTTTTAATTTTTCGTATTATCTTCACTATCCACATCATCAGATTTATCTGAGTTATATGATGATATATTATATTTTTTGTTTAAATTAAATGCTTTTTCTCTATAGCCAAGTTTATTATATATTGTCCATAAGTTATAAATATCTTCCAAATTTTTATTGCCTTTTTTTAGTGATAATTCATAATACTTTAAAGCATTTTTATAACTCTCCATAGTATCATACAAATTCATATACATCTTAGCTATATTTGTACAGATTGTATCAGAATAAGGAGTTTTTTCCATGTATGTATTAAAATACCTTTGAGCATTCCATAACTTACCCAAATAAAAATTTACCAAGCCTGAAAAGTAATATTTTTCAGGATTATTTCCTGATTTTTTCAGATAAATTTTTAAATAATCATTACTTCTTTGCAAATATGCAAGTTCTTTCTTTTCAATATCAAAGGAATAATATGACATAGCATAAGCAATTGATGTATATAAATACGCATAAGCACTTTTCCCGTATGTATTTATTAATTTATCTATATTGTTCTGTGCTTCTTTCTCATCACCCTCCATTAAATTATAATATATTACAGCCGTTAATATTGATATATCATAAGGATACTCTTTTATAAGACGCTTAACTTCTTTCTTTGTTTCAGCTTCATTTAATTTTAAAATATTTTGATAAACTTGATTATTTTCATTCAATTTTATCGGTGAATCATAATATAATTTCGCCTGATTATAATACTCTTGTGCCTTACTTTTATTCTTATGAGCTGCATAGTTTTCATAATAATCGCCTAAATTTTCACTTATATTTCCTGCCAGAAGTGAATTTTTGTAAACAAGAGCTTTATCAAGCTCTTTTAATGCTGTTTCAAAATATTCTCCGGCTTTTTCATAATTTTTATTATCTTTTTCCATTAAACCGAAATAATTATATGCCATTGAAGATATTACTCTATATTTTGGCAAGTCTTTTTCGTTAACTATATTTATTGATTTATCCAAAAATTCTTTGGCTAAATAATATTCCCCCATTCCTCTATAGGAATTGCCCATATTTAAATATAATTTAGCAAGTTCATACCTGTCTGTTTCGGGATTGCTTTCCTTTTTCTCTTTTGCCTGATTATAATAATCAAATGTTATATCGGTATTATGGTAAACATTTGAATAAATATCTCCAAGCATACTAAGTATATCAGACTCTAATTCATTATCATGATTTTTTTCTTTATTTAGAGTATCTATAGCTCTGTTGCAATAATATTTTGCCATCTTACTGTCGTTCAAAGAAAAGGTAATTCTGCACATATTTAAATAATTTAATGCTGTTTTATCCTTTTCAAGCGCCTGATTAAAATTTATATAAGCATCTTTAAAATCACCTCTTAAAAGATACTCTTGCGACGCATTTACATTTAATCCGCTGTATAGCAGCAATAACACAAAAAATAATTTAAATAATAATTTCATTATTTAACTCCATTAATAGAAAATTTTACTATATGAATATTCTTATTATTGATATAAAATAAAATTTAAACAAGGAGATAATTCGGAATGAAAAAAATATTATTAATAATATTATGTATTTTACTTTGTAAAAATACCCTTTATGCAGAAACTGTATATGATGATAACTATAAAGAAAACCCGAATTATCTGATGGGAAATAAATTCCTTCAAAATTCACAATATTCAAGTGCTATAAGTGAGTTTAAAAAAGCAATAAGAACAAATCCCAATGATACTTCATCATTAATAGGTTTATCAAATTCATACAGTATGAGAGCAGCCTACTATAACAATACCGCTAAATCAACAGAAAACGCTATTTCAGATTTAAAATCGGCATTATTTTTCTTAAAATATTTTCCCGATAATAACTCAGGTTTTGCCTCCGCTCAAACAATACTCGGAATGGAAAAAAATTTAAAAGCATTAGAAGGAATACAAAATAAACCTATAAGTGCTGATGACAGAGATAACAGTGCTAAAAAAGAGAGAATAAAAGGTGAATTTGCAGCCGCTGCTTATGATTATCATCAAATTAATTCAACTCCAAAATATTCTTTTACTGCTAATTCGGCACTGGGTGACATTTATAAAATTTTTAACCGTCCAGAAAAAGCTTTAATATTCTATAAAAAATCGCTTGCCGTTAATCCTGACAGCACTGATACTCACTTAAAACTTGCCAGAACTTATGAACAAATGAACGATTTTGACTCTTCTCTCAAAGAATATGATTATGCCTTAAAAACATCATCTGAAAGAGAAGATATATTAAATTCATTAGAAAGAATCTGGCAGAAAAAAGTTGATGAATTTCCAAATGATGCTGAAGCTCACGCAAATCTGGGAGTTGTTTTCCAAAAAGAAAAAAGATTTGTTGAAGCTCTTTCTCAATATCAAAAAGCTGAAGCACTTAACCCTTCCAATCTGAATACTAAAATAAATATAGGAACTTTATATCAGGAACAAAACAAATTTGATCAGGCTATAAACACTTATGATTCAATACTTAAAGTTCAACCTTATAATTCCAAAGTACTTACTTTTAAAGCAGAATGCTTGCAAAAATTAAACAGAAACGATGAAGCCATAGGACTATATAAAACTGCGCTTAATTTAGACCCTCAAAATGCACAGATTAAAGCACAACTTTTTGAACTCTTAAAAAATACAATGCCAACGGAACAAGTCCTTGATTTCTTATATAAAAATGTACAAAACAGCCCTATGAATGCCGATTCATATTATGAATTCGCTTATGAACTCCATAAGGCTAATAAAATTGATGACGCTATTGTTTACTATCTTGAAACAATTAAATTGAATAAAAATAAAATTGACGCTTATATTAACCTTTCTCAAGCCTACAGACAAAAGAAAAATTATGAACAGGCTTTTCAAATTATATCAAAGGCTAAAAACATTGCACCGGAAAATAAACAGGTTATTGAACAATATAATTTAATATCCAATGAATATTCATCAAACAGATATTCAGCTGCCTCTAATGCTTTTGAAAGCGGAAATTACAATCAGGCTATTGAACAATATAAACTTATAAATCCGCCTACGGCTGATTCATTGCTGGGTATTGCCGCAGCTTATCAGGCTCTTGAAAACTATAATGAAGCTATTAACTACTACAAAAAAGCTTTAAATCTCTCTCCTCAAAATCCTGATATTCCTTACTATATAGCTTCTTTATACATTAACCTTAATG
>CANQCO010000111.1 GCA_947589705.1 Candidatus Gastranaerophilales bacterium | reverse complement strand
CTATAGCAGAAGATATATATTCAGGAAAATAGCTTTCACAGAGTTTTTTGACCGCGGCATCATATTTATTTGAAACAACGCCTAACTTATAATTCTTTTGTTTTAACTCATCAAGCATAGGAATTATACCATTATAAGGGGTTGTAAGTTCATTTATATGTTCTTGATAGTAGTATATAAATAAATCTGTCATTTTATTTATCTTATCAAAAGGAACAGGCTCAGGTACAGCTCTTTCAATAGCTTTTTTTATTCCGTTACCGACAAAGCTTTTTATTTCCTCTAACGTTCTTTGAGGATATCCGTAGCTGACAAGTACAACATTAATAGCCGCTTGGAGGTCTGCTAATGTATTAAGTAAAGTACCGTCTAAATCAAATATTACCGTTTTGATTGCCATAATTAATTTCAAATTAGCGGGCGAAGGGACTCGAACCCTCGACGTCAACCTTGGGAAGGTTGCATTCTACCACTGAATTACGCCCGCAGTTCTTCTTTTCTAATTATATTAAAAAAAAATTTTTTTGTAACATTTTTACTTAAAAATGATTTTTAGTTTAATGATGTATTAAAATTATATTATGGCTAGAATTAAACAGTTATCGGTAAATTTAATAAATCAGATTGCGGCAGGAGAAGTTATAGAAAGACCCTATAGTGTCGTCAAGGAGCTTGTGGAAAATTCTATTGATGCAGGTGCAGATAAAATAGAAATAAGTGTTTCTAACGGGACAAGAAACATCCGTGTAGCCGATAACGGTTCAGGTATTCACCCTGATGATATAGAACTTGCTTTTAAAAAGCATGCCACAAGTAAATTAACAAATGAAGAAAGTCTTTTTAATATTGAGACTTTAGGTTTTAGAGGTGAAGCTCTTGCAAGCATAATTTCAATAGCAAAAGTAACCTGCACAACGAGAACGGCTGATTTTGACTTTGGAACAAAAGTCGAATCTCAAAATTCAATAGTTAAAACATCAAAAACAGGCTGTTCAAAAGGTACAATTATGGATGTTAATGATATTTTCTTTAACCAGCCTGCACGTTTAAAGTTTTTAAAAAGTGAAAAAACCGAATTTGCTTATATTCAAGAGCTTATTCAATCTTTAGCTCTTGCCAATCCCAATATCGCTTTTACTTTAAAAAATAATAATTCGGAAATTATCAAAACGACATCTGATGAAGGACTTTTAACCCGTATTACACAAATTTTTGACAGCAATATTATTAATGAGTTAAGACAGGTTGATAAAACCGATATCCTTTCAGGTATTAAAATTTCAGGATATATTTCTCTTCCCGGATATACCAGATCAAGCAAAAAAACAATTTATACTTTTGTAAACTCAAGAACGGTAAAATGTCCTATACTTATGAAAGCTGTAGATACTGCATACAAGAATATGCTTCCTACGGGAAGATTTCCGTTTGTTGTTATAAATATTGATATTTCCCCATCAGAAATAGATGTAAACGCACATCCTACAAAAAGAGAAATAAGATATAAAAATCCCAATCAAATTTTTAATTTCGTACAAAGCGCCATAACTGCCGCATTAGACAATAACAAATTACAAAAAGAAATACCCGTTCAAAATGAAAATATTATTTCTTTTAATTCCAATAAGAATGTAAATTTTATTCAAGAAAATTCTGATGATGAATATATCAGTGCTTTTGAGGTCAAAAAAATTATAGATAAACCTGAAGTAAAAATTGACAAAATAAATCAAACAAAAATTGATATTAAATTTGACGCAGCTCCGGTTGTGAAACAGATTAATGTTATAGGTCAGTTAAAAAATACATATATTCTTGTTGAGAATGAAGACAATCTTGAAATAATAGATCAGCATATAGCACAAGAGCGATATATTTATGAACAATTAAAATCTCAAAAAGAGATTGCCTCTCAACTTCTCATTGTATCAGATGTACTTGATGTTTCGCCCGAAGAATCGGATTTATTGGAAAATGCAAAATTACAGTTGTCAAAATTCGGATATAAAATAGAGAATATATCTGATACACAAATAATATTCAAAAAAATTCCGCAAATACTAGCGCAAGTGAAGCTTCAAGACATTTTAAGCGAGATTTTAAAAAATTTAAAAGACTCTGCTGATACTGATTTAGACACTATAGAGGAAAAAATTCTTATAACCACATCATGTAAAGCCTCTGTTAAAGCCGGAGATAAATTAACCTTATGGCAAATGGAAGAAATTGTTAAAAATTTAAGGTCAACTAAAAATCCTTATACCTGTCCTCACGGCAGACCCATATCACATTATATTCCCATAAAAGATGTTGCAGCTTTCTTTAACAGAAATATTTAGTTTATGATAAAATTAGTATAATCAAAGGAATAACGCTTTAATGATAAGTTTTTTAGGATTATGCGTACAAAATTTAATACAGGCAATTAAATATATAATAGGCGGAAATATAAAGGGTGATTCAGTGATGAACAGAGCCGCCATGATAAGTTATGATTCACTTCCTATTGCATTAAGCATAGTTTTTATAGCGGCGGTTGTAATAGCATTGCAGGTATCAAAACAATTTTTAATGTCGGGTGCCGAAAGTTACGTTGGAGGGTTTTTAGCCGTTGCATTAATAAGGGAATTAGCGCCCGGATTTGCCGCACTTGCAATCAGTGCAAGAGCAGGAACTGCAATCAGTGCTGAAATAGCTAATATGCAAGTTACTTCACAGGTTGATGCAATAAAAACATTAAAAGTTGACCCTGTCGGATATTATTTTGCACCTGCAATTATTTCAGGAGCAATTACTGTTCCCATGGTAGTAATTCTTGCAGAATTATTTGGTATTTTAGGCGGTTTAATTATTTCATATTTCACAATCGGTTTACATCCCAATCGCTATATGACTTCCGTTTGGGATTGGATAAATATGCGGGATATTTATATAAGCATACTGAAAGGTTTTATATTCGGGATTTTGATACCTCTTGTTTGTGCAACGCAAGGATACAAAACGAAAGGCGGAGCTAAAGGTGTAGGTATATCAACAACAAAAGCAGCCATTAAGGCTACTGTTTTCCTCTTAACGGCTGACTTAATTATTACTATGCTTTTTTATGTTAATTTCAATTAATTATATTTGTAATCCGCATAACCTTCTTAATTCTTCAGGTCTTTGAGATTTTGATAGTGCATCTTCAGGCGTAATGAGATCTTCTTTAAGAAGCTCGCTTAAAGCCATTTCAAGAGTCTGCATACCAATACCCATACCAGTTTGAATAGCCGAATATATTTGAGCGGATTTACCTTCTCTAATCATATTAGCAACGGCATTATTTTTAATAAGAATTTCCTGAGCCATAACTCTTCCTCTTTTTTCGCCGTTACTATGTATCTTTGGCAGCAGTGTTTGAGAGAATACGGCTTCCAAAGTACCGCCCAATTGAACTCTTATTTGCTGCTGCTGACCTTGAGGGAATACGTCTATAATACGATCAATCGTTTGGCTGGCAGATGAGGTATGGAGTGTTCCAAATACCAAGTGACCTGTTTCTGCAGCAGTCAAAGCCAAACCTATTGTTTCTATATCACGCATTTCACCGACAAGTATAATATCAGGGTCTTCTCTTAATGCTGATTTTAGTGCATTTGCAAACGATCTTGTATCTTGTCCGAGTTCTCTTTGATGTATTACACTCTTTTTTGATTTATGTACATATTCAATAGGGTCTTCAATTGTTAATATATGTTCACTTCTTGTTTGATTAATATAATCTATCATTGAAGCAAGTGTTGTAGATTTACCGCTTCCGGTAGGACCTGTAACAAGTATAAGTCCTCTTGGTTTTTGGGTTATACTTCTTACAACCTCCGACAACCCTAATGATTCAAAAGAGGGGATATTACTGTTAATTGTTCTGAAGGCAGCTGCATAGGTGCCTCTGTTTTTATATATATTTACCCTGAAACGTCCGACACCACTTAGACCGTATGACATATCAAGTTCCCAGTGCTGTTCCAAATTCCTTCTTTGTTCATTATTCAACATCGGGAGCAATAAATTTTCAATTGAGTCCTGCGTAAATACATCATACTGTGTTTTGATTAACTTCCCGTCAACTCTTATTACAGGCGGTAATCCAACAGAAAGGTGCAAATCGCTTGCTCTATTTTCAACTACTTCTTTTAATAAATCATCTATTATCATTTTCACCTCTGGAATAACTATATATAATATTGCTATTATTATTTTATACTAGTTTTTTTATCTTTATATATCCTCCATATAAGGTAAATTGGCACACCCGTTAATATCAATATTATTGTTTTAAATGAATTAGCATATTTATGAACCGATAATGAATATATTATATAAATCCCGATAATTATAAATAAAATTCCATAAAAAGAGTTTACTTTATGTATAATTTCATTTTTATTTTTTAGTCGGTAAACAAAAATACCTATGGCGGTTAAAACATAGAAAATTAAAGCGGCATAAATAACATAATCTAACAGTTCTATATAATTACCGCAGAATATAATAAAAGCCCCTGCCCAAATACATTGAAGCCAAAGAGAATTAACTGGAACTCTTGTTTTTCTGTTAATAACGGCAAGGCTTCTAAATAGAAGTCTGTCTTTTGCCATTTGATAATATACTCTTGCCCCTGTCATTATAAGCCCGTTAGCACTGCCGA
>CANQCO010000110.1 GCA_947589705.1 Candidatus Gastranaerophilales bacterium | reverse complement strand
TCCTTTAATTATTGCTGGGCAAGGGATTAGACTGGCAGATTCCACGGATGATTTTGCCGAGTTTATTCAAAATTATAATATCCCTTTCGTTACGTCACGAATGGGGTTTGACGTTATGCCGACGGAAAATCCGCACTATATAGGAAGAATAGGAAATAAAGGAACAAGAGCAGGAAATTTTGCGGTTCAATGCGCTGATTTAATAATTTCAATGGGAAGCAGATTGTCTGTATCCAGTACGGGACACGAATACGACCTATTTGCACCTAAAGCAAAAATTATAGCTATTGATATTGATAAATATGAACATACTAAAAACACCATAAAAATTGATAAATTAATAAATGCAGATGTAAAAACAGTTTTGCAAAAGTTAAAATTGAATGAACCTATCAATACAAAATGGGCTGATTTTTGCTTGAATTTAAAAGAAAAGTATCCTGTTTGTCTGGATGAATACTATAAAGATGATTCTCAAGGAATAAACTTGTATGTTTTTATTGAAGAATTATCAAAACAGTTAAAAAAAGATTCCGCAATAGTAACTGATGCAGGTTCTGCAGTTTACGTTCCCGCTCAAGCATTAAAGACAACTTATAAAACACAACGATATATTACAAGCGGAGCTCAGGCAGAAATGGGGTTCTCTCTGCCCGGAGCTATTGGTGTATCAATTGCAAAAAATAAAAATGAATGTATTGCTATAACGGGTGACGGCAGTTTACAAATGAATATTCAAGAACTTCAAACACTAAAGCATTATAAACTTCCCGTAAAATTATTTGTATGGAATAATGACGGTTATTTATCAATCAGGGCTTCACAAAATAAATTATTTAACGGTAATTTAATTGGAACTGATAAATCAAACGGGGTTTCATTCCCCGATTTGGAGAAAATTGCTTATGCTTATGATATAAAATATATTAAAATTAAAAAAATTGCAGATTTACCAAGTAAAATTAAACAAGCTTTATCGTATGATGAACCTATAATTATTGATGTTATTTCAATAAAAAACCAATTGATTGCACCAACTGTTTCATCAAAAAAGATGGAAGACGGCAGTTTTGTATCTCAGCCGATAGAAAATATGTTCCCATTTCTAAAGGAAGATGAAATAAAGAAAGATATGGAAAGAGCATTAAGAATATAGAAATTATTTGTTTAGAAAAATTTCAGCACTATTATTGCGGGATTTTTTGTACTTATAATCATATAATTTTTTTAATCCTTTAATATAATCAGTGAAAATAATATTTTTATAATTTTCTTTTAAAAGAGTATTATCTCCGGTATATTCATTGTTCAATATAGGATTTTTTATAATAATTTCTGCGGGGGAATTTGTAAAAGTATTTATTATTTGTGCTATTTCTTTTAAAGATATACTTTGAGTCGGAGTAATATTAATAATTTTATCTTTTGGTTTATTTTCTATAAAGTATTCGATAATTTTTTCCAGGTCTTCAATAAATAAATAATCAAAAACGACATTTTGATTTATTTCTATCGGTTTACCGTTAAGTACACAGTCAATAGCATAACTCGGAAATCTTGAATCTTTTTCGCCATATCCGTAACAACCGAATATATTAAGGCAAAGTACATCATCTCTTTTTTTTGCAATTTTGAATATTTCAACTTTGGATTGACCGTATAAATCTAAAGGAACAAAATTCCCGATTTCCGTTTCTTTTACTTTGCATAAGTTACGGAATTTCCCGTACATTGCACCCGAGCCGAACAATATAACTCTTGTTTTTGGTGATTTATATTCCAATAAATTATTTACCATAGCAAGATTATCTTGAAGGGTTGTAGTTTTATCTTTTACATCTCTAATACCTCCAATGGAAGCACAATGAATAATTAAATCAATATTATGATTAGCAAAAAAATTTGATACAGCATTTTTATTGCACAAGTCAAGTTCACAACTTCTGGGAGTTAAAAGCTTGTATTTACTTTTAAAATATTCTTTAAGATTTTTTCCTATAAATCCGCCGGAACCTGTAATTAGAATAGATTTCATAAATTCCTACAACAAAATACTAAATTTGTTACATAAAATTATAACATAATCAAATTTAAAAATTAAAGTATAAAATTCCTATAACTTTTATATATATCTTCTTGCTCTATGCCTATATATTTTAAAGTTATATTAGGACTTGAATGGTTAAAAATTTTTTGTAAAAGTGCAATATCTTTATACTTGTGATAATGATGATAACCAAATGTTTTTCTCATTGTGTGAGTACCAATATGAGATTCTATATTTGCTTTATCACAGGCTTTTTTAATAATTCTGTAAGCTGAAATCCTATCCATTCTGTTGTTATAAGCAGAAGAAAAAAGAGGATCTTTTGGATTGAGATTAATTGTGTATTCGTTAAGCATTCTCTTAATTTTACTATTAATTGGAATTGATTTAAATTTACCCGTCTTTTGTTCTTTTATATGAACAAATTCTTTATTTTTAACATCTGCAACATTTAAAGAAAGCATATCGGATATTCTTAATCCAAAATTAATACCCATATCAAAAAGAAGTAAGTTTCTAAAATTTTCTTGTTTTAAAATTTTTTCAATTTTTCTTATGTCAGAAATTTTTCTGACCGGTTCTACTGTGCTCATCTGTTTTTCCTTTCTTTTCACATGTAACAAATTTAGTATTTTGTTGTAGGAAAAATGAACAAAATTTTATTACAAGATATAGACTATATAATTAATCAAAATCTGCCATATTCAAAGCTTGAAAATAAAACAATTTTAATTTCAGGTGCTAACGGTTTTATTCCTTCTTATATAGTAAGGGTTTTACTGGCACTAAAAACCGTAAAAGTTATAGGGTTAGTAAGAAATAAAGAAAAGGCTTTGATTAAATTTAAAGATTGTCTTAATAATCCGAATTTTAAAATAACAGTTCAGGATGTTTCAGAAAAAATAGAGATTAAAGAAAAAATAGATTATATTATTCATGCTGCATCGCAAGCGAGCCCAAAATACTATGGCATTGACCCCGTCGGAACTTTGAAAGCTAATACTCTCGGTACAGCAAATATGTTGGATTTGGCGGTTAAAAATAAAATACAAAAATTTTTATTTATTTCTACTGGAGAAGTATACGGAACAGTTAACGATAAAACACCTGTTTTAACAGAAACATATACGGGAAATGTTGACCCGGTAAATATCAGGTCATGTTATGCCGAAAGTAAACGTATGGGAGAAAATATGTGCGTGTGTTATTCTCATCAATACGGTATACCTGTTAATATGGTCAGACTTTCTCACACATATGGGTTTGGTGTTCAACTTGATGACGGAAGAGTTTTTGGCGATTTTGTAAAAAATATTATAAATAATGAAGATATTTCTCTAAATTCTGACGGAAGTGCCAAAAGAAGCTTTTGTTATATTACAGATATGATTATAGGTTTGTTTTATGTTCTGTTTTTCGGAGAGGATAAAAATGCTTATAATATAGCATCCGAGAAAGAAACAAGTATTTTAGAATTAGCAGAATGCTTAATATCTCTTTATCCTGATAAAAAATTAAAAATTAAATTTAAGAAAGATGTTTTTCAAAAAGGATATATTAAAAGTCCATCCTCAAGAGCAAATTTTGATACCTCAAAACTTAAATCTCTGGGATGGAAGCAAACTATTGATATTAAAGAAGGGTTTAGACGAATGATTGAAAGTTATAAATAAATGAACTTAAATTGCCATAACTATAGCATAGATTTTTTGAGATTTATTTTTTGTATTATGATTGTTTATCTGCATTTAACAGATATGTGCTTGCCAATGCTTACAAAGATTTTTAATAACAGTACTTATATGGGTGGATTTGCGCTATGTGTTGAAGCTTTTTTTATAATGGCAGGTTACTTCCTTTTTCTTTCTAATAAAGATATTAAAAAATTTATACTTGCCAGAATATTAAGACTTTGGCCGCTTCTTTTTTTCTCTGTAATTTTAACTGGTATAATGAGGCTTTTTCATTTGACTAATCTTTCTCTCGGCAAGTGGGATTTATATAATTTATTTTTTTTACAAGGTACAGGAATATATCAAGGTTGTGCAACAAACGGATGTGCTTGGTTTGTTGGGGTTTTATTTTGGGTTTCGATTTTTTATTTTGTAATAAAAAAATTATTTAGATTTAAAGCAGCATTTATTTTTTGTACTTCTATTATTCTTTCTGCTTTTTTCCTTTTATGGTATCCGAAATCAGATTTAATATTCACTGATGCACGTGGCTTCTGCCCCATTGTGGGGGGGGGGGAATATTCTTTCCATTATGATGTTGAGGGGAATTATTGCAATAGGAATTGGCGTTATTTTGGGAATAATTCAACAAAATTTTATTTCAAAAATAACAATTAACTTAAAATTTATTTATAAAAGTATTTTGGAAATAATACTTACCTGTATATTTTTTACCATTAATTTTCTATACAAAAAAATTGATTTAATATATGTTTACACAATTTCAATGATAGCTTTTTCTGTTTTATTTTTAATGTATATTAACAAGTGGGGTATATTATCTTCAAAAATTTTAAATAAAAAGATATTTGGAGTACTTGGATTATATTCATACGCTATTTATATAATGCAGGCAGTACCTTTATTTTCATTTTTAAAATATATCTCAACACCTGTAGTAAAAAATTTTATTTCAGTATATCCAATTTATGCAGCTGTAATTATGATGATAATTATAATATCTACAGGCATTTTATCTTACAAAATCGTAAATTTTATATCATTTAATAGAGACTTTTAAAATTAACGCCTACTTGTTTAAACGGCGAAAAGGTTTATTATAAGGGCGA
>CANQCO010000109.1 GCA_947589705.1 Candidatus Gastranaerophilales bacterium | reverse complement strand
ATCAAATTTATATCAAAAATTTAAGATTGTTGAATTATAGTTGAATTATTGCCCTATTTTACTACTAAAAAAGAGAGCTTCAAAATCGCTGAAACTCTCTTATATTAATTGGTTGCGGAGACAGGATTTGAACCTATGACCTTCGGGTTATGAGCCCGACGAGCTACCAGACTGCTCCACTCCGCGTTATTAAATTTTTATTTGCCTTTCCTCTTTAGCAGTCCGGTTCCCAGACTTACCTCTCAAAAAATGATACTTAATCATTTTTTTCGGCAGAGTACTCCACGTTATTAAATTTCACATAAAGCAAATACGCTTTACACTTAAATTATTATACGCTAAAAACTAAAAATCAACCTTTTGATTTTATTTAAATTCAAAAAATTCTTTTTCAGGAATACCTAATTCTTCACTTAATTTAAATAATAATTGTATACTTATTCCTCTTTTAGCGGTTTCTATTTTTGCCAAATGTTCTCTTGAGATGTCAAGTTTATCGGAAAGTTGATTTTGGGTTAACCCTTTTTCTTTTCTAAACTTTGCAATGTTTTTCCCAAATTTTTGTAATTTTATGTTCTCTATAGTCATATTATTATTTTTGTATATTTTTATAATTTTGTATGTAGTCTTATAGAGAATATTTTTTATTATTTATTTTAAATTAAATCTTTGTTTTTGATGTTTGTTTTTCCAACATATAATAAAGTATTATTGCCCATATCAAAGTAAATATAAATGAAACAAGAAAACAAGCCCATATATTTTGTGCTGAAGCTGTTATATTTATTTTTATATTTAATATATCTAATAAATTTATAAATATATGTTTATCTTGTGTGAAATTAAATATTCTTTGGACATTATACATTATTTGACAATGGCAAATATAAAAGCAAAAAGAAATTATTCCGAGATAATTAAATATTAATAATGGATTATTTATTATTGATTTTAACTTTAATTTATAATTTTCTTTTTCAATATTATAGGCATATATAGATGGTAATAATATTGTTAAAGTTATTGTTGGACATATTATCTTTAAAAATAAATTGTAAGTACCATTACCTATAAATAATTTACTCATAAAATATGTGTTTACTATTATAAATACTAAGAGTATTGTTGTACATACAGGTCGTAATATTTGTTTTAATCTATTATCCTGATAATCTTTTGTGAAATGATTTAGCAAGAATCCTGAGAAAAATAAATCAATATTTGCACTTATATTCGGCAATATAAAATAATCCCATGATACCTTATTCCACCAATACAATCTTAGTAGTAAATAAGTAATTAATAATAGAATTAACATTGAAGCAGTAATCGGAGTTGATTGTTTCAGTTTTTTTATAGGATTTATTATAAATTTCCAAACAAAAGGGGTAATTAAATACATTTGTACTAGGGTTGAAATAAACCATAAATTTCCTGTCATAGCGTCGGCATAAGGGTTTCTTAATCTAAATGTAAATATTCTTGCAAATGTTTCTGAACCGTTGAAATATATATTCGTATTTACAAAAAACATATCTATTAAAACGATTAGAAAATATAATGGAAATATTCTTATTATTCTTTTTAGATAGAATTTACAAAAGTCACGAATATTTTCTGTTTTATATTTTTCACTATAAAATCCTTTTCCTATTAAATATCCTGATATTATAAAAAAAATCCAAACTCCTGTCCAAGCCGGTGTCCATAATATTGAAGGTAAATTCTCCCAAGGGGTTTTTTGATATGTTATGCAAAAATGTAAACAAAATACACATATTGCCGCTAACCCTCTTAAAAAATTTATATGTTGATTCATGTTTATCCTCTAGTTGTTATTAAAAACATAAATATCATCATGTATACCATATTAAAAATATATTATCAATATTTAAAATAGATTTTATATTAATAAATATATTTTAAATATGGTTTTAATTTTTGTATTGTAAATATATCCTGAAAAAAGAGGCAGGTATGTTTTTAAAACAATTTTTTGGAAACAGAATAAAAGAACTCAGAACAAAGAATAAGCTAACACAGTTTGAATTGGCAGAAGCTGTCGGTATTGATGCTAAACATCTAAGTCATATTGAAACTGGCAGAAGCTTTCCTAAAGCAGTACTTATTGAAAAATTTGCAGAAAAATTTGATGTTGATTTAAATTATTTATTTGATTTTCCTATTGAAAAATCTAGAGAGGAAATTATTGGTAATATTAATGTCCTCTTGAGTAAATCTTCTGATAAGGATTTAGATAGAATATATAAAATGATAAATTTGATATTAAATTAATTTAACAAAAACTATAAAATGTGCTATCTTTATTATGTAAAAATAAAGAGGTTAGTATGGAAAAGGATAGAGCGCAGTGGAGTTCACATGTCAGTTTTATCATTGCTACTGTCGGCAGTGCAGTTGGGCTTGGTAATATTTGGCGATTCCCTTATATAATGGGTAAAAACGGAGGAGCGGTTTTTCTTATTACTTATCTTCTTTTAATTGCTTTTATCTGCGTAATTCCTTTATGCTGTGAACTTGCTATCGGTAAGTTATTTAAAACGGATACCGTTAATGCTTTTAAGCTTATTAATCCGCATTTTAAATGGTTTGGATGGCTTTGTATATTAACTGTTTTATTGATTCCGTGTTTTTATTTTGTGGTGGGAGGCTGGATTTTAAATTATATCTGGATTTTTCTGGCTCATCATATCCCTCAAAGTTTTGGAGATTATTTTACTTCATACAGTGCCCAAATATTTATGCCGTGTTTCCTGACGCTAACATTTCTTATAATGACTGCTATATTTCCTTATAGAGGTGTAAATAACGGGATTGAAAAGGCAAATAATATTATGATGCCGATTTTTGCACTAATGCTTATAGTTCTTGCTATATTTGCCATTATGCAGCCTAATGCCGTTAAAGGTTTGGAATTTATGTTTAAACCTGATTTCTCGCAATTTAATAAAAGTATGATTTTAACGGCTCTCGGGCAGGCTCTTTTTACTCTGAGTATAGGTATGGGAGCTCTTATTACATACGGCAGTTATATGAAAAAGGATACTAATATCATAAAATCCGCTTATACATTAATTTTCTTTGATACTTTAATAGCTGTTCTTGCAGGTGTTATGATTTTTCCGATAGTATTTTCATTTGGTTTAGAACCTGCGGCAGGTGCTTCTTTGGTCTTTATTTCACTTCCTGAGATATTTTCCAAGCTTCCATATCCTTCTCTTTTTGGAGTAATTTTCTTCATATTGCTCTTTTTTGCCGCAATAACGTCGGGTATTAGTATTATGGAAACTTCTATAGCTTCTTTTATAGAAAATTTCCATATTTCAAGAAAAAAATCTACAATTATTGTCAGCATTATAATTGCCTTTATCTCAATACCTGCAACTTTATCCTTTGGTATTTTAAAAGACTTTAAAATATTGAACAGAACTTTTTTTGATTTCCTTGATTATGCGACATCAAACATATTACTGCCCATAAATACTCTTATTATTTGTTTGATTGCAGGCTGGTGCATTAAGTCATTTTATAAGCAGGTAACGGATAATATATGGCTTCAACGGATTTTTAATATCGTACTTAAGTTTATTATTCCTCTAATCTTAATTCCCGTCCTGATATATGGTTTGTAATTATAATCTTGCTTCGGGGGGGGGTAAAAGTGGTATAATTATCATTAATATGATTAAAAATATAACATAAATATTATAAAATATATTGAAAATTATAATAAATATATTATAATATAAATAGAATATTATAATATATAGGTTATATATGGATAATAAAAAAATACTTAGACGCTCTTATCAAAAAAAATTTGATGTATTAAAAAAGGCTGTTATTGAACGACCAAAGCAAGGATGGTTAAAAACAATCCGTGAATTTTTAGGCATGACAACAATACAATTGGCAAAAAAGATTGATGTTTCTCAGCCAAGAGTTATCAATATGGAAAAAAACGAACAAAATATTAAAATTTCAACGATGGAAAGAATAGCCGATGCTCTAAACTGTGATTTTATTTATGCGTTTGTACCAAGAGAAAATATCGACGATATTATTTATAACCAAGCAAAAAAGAAAGCCTTAAAAATAATGAATAAAGTTAATAAAAACATGGGGCTTGAAAATCAGCTTGCTGAAAGTGAAGATACATTGGAAGATTTAATAAAAGAGCTTTTGAATAACAACATTGCAAGAATTTGGGATGAAAATTAAAAATGAATATCTTTGAAACTGATGATAATTCAACTCCATTGACGGAAGAAGAAAAAGAGCAGTTAAAAGTTAAATGGGTTACAACCAGAGCTGAGTTGAATGAACTTGAGACAAGAGGAATTGCACAAGCTGAACTTTGGCTTTTAAAAAATAAAAAAGATATTTTAAATGAAGATTTTATAAAATTACTTCATAATAAAATGTTTGGCAGTATATGGAAATGGGCGGGGAAATATAGGACAACGGAAAGAAATATTGGAGCTGTACCTTATCAAATACAGCCAAAATTAAGAATTTTACTTGATGACATTAATTTTTGGATAGAAAATAAAACTTTTTCCGAAAAAGAAATTGCAATAAGATTTCATCACAGATTAGTTCAGATACATCCGTTTCCTAACGGAAACGGCAGAATTTCCCGTTTAATGGCAGATTTGTTAATGCGTAAATTAGGGCGAAGCGAGTTAAATTGGGGGTCTGAAAATTTGACAAAAATTTCAGATATAAGAAAAAAATATATTTTGGCATTACAAGAAGCTGACAGAGGAAATTATGACAATTTGTTGAAATTTGTTGAATAATTGCTTGCCTTGCTTCGGGGGGGGGGGTAAAAG
>CANQCO010000108.1 GCA_947589705.1 Candidatus Gastranaerophilales bacterium | reverse complement strand
CCATTACAATTTATATCACAAACAAGTTTATTTGGTATATTTAATATTACACTTTGGTAAACAAAATCTGTAATATCTATTTCATTTTTGCCGTTTAAATCTTCAATAAAACAGTCTTCTTTTAGTTCAAACTCTTGGTTATAGCTGTTTTTTAGTCCTTGCTTTATAAATGCTTCATCTACTTTAATGTTAAAATCTTTTGTAAATTCTTTTAAACATATATCACAGGTTAAATTCAGTTTAGCAAATATTTCACCCGTTATTCTTATAATAGAGTCAGTTATTTTAACTTTTAATTCAGCTCTGACCGGAATATTTTTATTAAATTCCTCTATTATTTCCGAGAAATTTAATATTTCTTCTTTATTCTCTTTATCTTCAATTTCAGAAATTATAATCTTCATTTAATTTATTTTAGATTGAAGATATAATTTGTCAAACGAAAAGAGGCAAATTTTGCCTCTTTAATTCTTTTATATTATCTTTTTTATGCTGCTTTATAAGAGAATGATTTTTGTATACTTGATTGCAGCATTTGATCAGCTGATTGTTGCTCTGTATTTGCTGCCTGAAGCTGGGTTTGCAGTTTTTGCAGTTGTACATCCATTTGCTTTTCAAATTTTTCCAGTTCAGCTTTTCTCGCTTCCAATTTTTTTACGGAGGGTGAATCTGTGTCGCCTATATCATTTATTTGTGTATTTAAATCTGATATAGTATTTGTCATATTTAATTTTTTTTGTGTTATATCATTTATCTGCGTCTCTATTGAGTGCAGATAATTTGTTAAATACATTGTTCTGTTAAATGATACTAAGAAACCCATATTTTTTACCTTGTTTGATTAAGAGACCTTCCTTTTAAGAATAAATGCTCAGAGTTTTGTGCCAGAATAAGTTCTGTCTTTTTTAATTTATATTTTTCATAATATATTCGGCGTTCAATATTTTTGAGCTTTTTTTTGATGGTCAATAATTCTTGTATCGCTGAAGTTGTTGATGTTATAAACATTTTTATCGGATTCTTTTTTTTCAGATATACTCTTGTAAAGTTCAAAAAATTTATTAACCGATTTATATGAAGTTGTAATGTTGCTGCAGCCGTTTGTTTTGCCAAAATATTCTCCTTTTGTTCAAACAAGGCTACATAAATACTAAAACATTGAAAGCTTTTTTATTGCTTCCTGTTTTTTATTCACAAAACCTTGCTTCTGTTTTTTAAATTACGCGAAAACGCTTTATTTACCTTATATTTTTATCGGTCATTTTTTTATTTAACTTTAATTTTTTTCAAATTTATTTCTATAAAATTTTACAAAATTTTACAAACTGTGTTTATAAAAATTAATAACATCATTTACAAGGTTTATTATTTTAGTGGTAATTTCTTCAATATATTCAGCAGATGAAAGCCCGTTTATAACGATATCTGCATTTTTCATTGTGGGTCTTATGTATATTTGGGCTGTTGTATTTACATCATTAAATTGATGTTCGGCGGCTTCTCCTGTTTTTCCTCTTAATATAGCTCTTGTAAACCATCGTTCCTTTATTTTCTCAAATGGAGTGTATACATATACTTTTATATCAAATAAATCAACAAGCTCTTCTCCTAATACGTATAAACCTTCGGCTAATATTGCTTTTGTAGGATTCTTAAAGGCTCTGTTTGGTATACTTTCACAGGTAACAAAATCATATTCCGGTGCATTAACTCCACATCCGTTCTTTAAACTTATCAGATGTGCTCGCATTAATTCAAGATTTATTGCTTCGGGTTTGTCAAAACTAAAACCTGTTTTATATAAATTAGCGTAACTTCCCGCTTTTTTCAACTCTTCTGATGTATCTTTATAATAATCATCACAGCACAAAGAAGTATATGATTCGTTAAACAATTTTTTTCTCAATGCTTTTGATACGTAGTTCACAAAAGTAGTTTTTCCTGAGGCTGATTCTCCTGTTATTCCTATTAAAAATTGTTTATGCTTATTATTCATAAACTCTTTTACATATTTTATGAGTAATTTCTCATCTATAGAAAGAAATAAGGGTTGTTTTTGCTGTCTGTCTTCTTCTAATATATCTTTTATCCCATCAATTATTTTAAATGTTATAATGCTATCATCCGTATAGTCTTGATGTGTTAAAAAGTTATTTCCTATTCCCAATATACTCTCAGCTGTCATATTCTCTCCGATTTTATTTGTTTGTATAAAAATCAATTATAAAATAATTTGTTATTTTTTTACTATTTATTTAAAAATTATTACAATATTTTTCAACATAATTATAGAGTTCTAAAATGTTTTCATTTAATCTGTTAATTATGAATTCTGTTTTTTGAAGAATTAATTTTTCATTTGAGAATTTTTTTTGGAATAAAAAGACTGTTTTTATATTTGAAAGCGTTAAACTTTTTAATTCAAGTAAATATGTATAGTAGCATTTATTGATAAATTCAAGTTTATCAGGCATTTCAGCCAATATGTCATTGATTATATATATCGCTTTATGTACATTATCTTCATTAACTGAGGATTTAAAAATATTTATTCTTTTTAGTATTTCTTTATAATGATTTATTATGTTTTTCTTTTTTTCGGGAAGAACCGTACTAAAGTATTTTTTTGTATCCTCATATCCTTTTTCTATAAGTTCATTTTTTATACTTTTTTCGATAGTAAAATCAAAAAGAATTATTTCTTTTGTATCTATAACGATATAGTCATATTTATCGTTTTGATGATAAAGATTAAATACATTTTCTGTAGATAAGAACCAAATAGTATTAATAATTGAATTTAAATAATCGACAGGATTTTTAATTTCAGAACTTTTTCTTGAACCTTCAAGTCTGAATTCAAGAAGCCTGTTATCGGAATTGTTAAAAGATTCAAAAATTTTCCATGATGGCCAGCTTTTAATTAAATCTCCGTCAACTAATATAGCGTTATCCTTATTAACCGGCTTCATTAGTCCGGGTAAACTTGCTGATGCTCTTACTGCAAAAGCTATTTCCTCATTAGGAGTGGCTGTTTTTGAAAATATATATGGCGTATTTGTATTTAAATCTATAGTTAGGATATTTAAATCTTTTTCTATATCTTTAAATCGCACTTTTGGATTATTTCCTTTTTTATAGTTTGAGCCGTAATATTTTTTTTCTATTTTTTCTCTTAGCCAATCAAGGAATATTTCTCCTTTACTTATTGAAATATCGGTTGTAAACATTGAAATATTAATATCTCGGAAAATATTAATATTAAAATCATAAAAAAGTTCTTTAATTTCTTCATCCTGATATCCAACGGCAAAAAGAGCAGCAAAAACGGCGCCTACAGAAGAACCTGCAACAGAATCAATTTCAATGTTAAATTCTTGTAAAGCTTTGATAGCCCCAATATAACACATTCCGCGGATACCGCCTCCGCCAAACATACAATTATATTTTAATTTTTTCTCCAAAACATACCCTTTTCTAAAAAATAGAAACGGTACTTAATTAAGCACCGTTTCTACGTTATCATTAAAGACAATTAGCTGCTTCTTCTTCGGTTACACCTTTTATTGTTAAGCTTACTTTTCCTCTGTCATCTATTTTAATAATTTTAACAGTTACTGTATCACCGACATTCAAGTGTCCTTCAATTGTATCAATTCTTTCTTTACAAACTTGTGAAATATGAACCATTCCGTCTTTACCGGGAGCAAGTTCTATAAAAGCACCAAATTGAACAATTTTAACAACTTTTCCTTTACAAACCATACCTTCAACAGGTTTAAAAGTCATTTGATTAATCATTCTCATTGCAATATCGGCACCTTCTTTATCATTAGAAGTAATTGTTACTTTTCCGTCATCTTGAATATCAATTTCAGCACCCGATGCTTCAATAATACCTCTGATATTTTTACCTCCGGGGCCAATTACTGTTCCTATATCTTCAACAGGTATAGTCATAGTAAATATTCTCGGAGCATAAGGTGAAATTTCTTTAGCGGGTTCAGATATAACTTCTCTCATTTTTGATAAGATATGAAGTCTTCCTTCTTTTGCCTGAGCTAAAGCTCTTCTTAGTGTTTCATTTGCAATACCTTTAGCTTTCATATCCATTTGAAGGGCTGTTATACCGTCATCGTTACCCGTTACTTTAAAGTCCATATCACCAAGGAAGTCTTCAATGCCTTGAATATCCGTTAATACAACGGGTTCTCTGCCGGGTTCCGTTATCATACCCATAGCAACACCGCCTATCATACATTTAACGGGAACACCCGCATTCATCAATGCCATTGAGCTGCCGCAGGTTGACCCCATTGATGTTGAACCGTTTGATTCAAGTACATCGGATGTAACTCTTATTGTGTATCCGAATTCCTCTTGAGAAGGAAGTGCGGGAACATTTGCTCTTTCAGCCAAGTTGCCGTGACCTACTTCACGTCTTCCGGGACCTCTCAATGCCTTAACTTCACCTACAGAGAAACCGGGGAATATGTATTTGTGCATATAAGTCTTTTTAACTTCAGGATCAACACCGTCAAGTTCTTGTGCCATTCCCGGTCCTGCTAATGTTGCAACGGAAAGGATTTGAGTTTGACCTCTTGTAAATACTGCACTTCCGTGAGCTCTCGGAATAACACCGACTTCGCACCAAATAGGTCTTACTTCGTTTGGTTTTCTGCCGTCAGCTCTAACGCCTTCATCGAGAATCATTGCACGCATTATTTTCTTTTCTGCTGCTTTAAATTCTTCTGCAACAAAGTCTATGCCTGTTTCTTCCATTATCTGATGTATATAGTGGTCTTCGGGAAGTGCTTCGACTTTTTCTTTAACAAGTTTTTTTGCTTCATCAAGTTTATTTTGTCTATATGTTCTGTCAAAATTGTGATAAGCGTCAAAAATCATGTCGTGTGCTGTTTCGTCAATGATTTTTTTGAGTTCTGTTGTATCATAAGGATTAACAAACTCTTGTCTTTCAACTCCGCATTCTTTTGCAAATTGAAGTTGTGCTTCACATTGTTTTCTGATTTCACCTTGAGCAAATTCAACGGCTTCCATAATATCGTCTTCCGTAACGAATTTACATCCTGCTTCAACCATAATTACGCTGTCATGAGTACCTGCAACAACAATATCTAAAGCAGACTTATCAGCTTC
>CANQCO010000107.1 GCA_947589705.1 Candidatus Gastranaerophilales bacterium | reverse complement strand
ATCACTTTTTTCCTATATATGTCAACAGGTTTTTTCAGATTTATTTTAATTTTTTATGATACCGCCCGGCTGGGGGTACGGTCTTCCGCCCGGCGATGTGTTTGATTTACAATCTTGAAATGTAACATTTGGACCTATAGTCAGTTTACCGCTATTATTAATAACAGATTTTTCTACTCCGTCTCCAAAATTTTTAACGGTTAAATTTTTAAGTGTTAAATCACCTGCTTGATCTACGTTAAAAGCAGGAGCAACATACGGACTTTCAGCGGGGGAAGGAGGATCTTTAGGACTAAAAGACGCAGAACTTGCATCTTGTCCACTGACCTCTTTTTTACTCTTTACAGATAAAGCACTTTCAAATTGTACATCACCTGTAACATTAACAGAAGTTTCTTCTTCTTTTGTAATAGCCTCTTTTAATTTATCAAAACTTGAAATATCATCAGAATATGCGCTTAAAGACGATATTGCCATCGTACACAGTAACGCTGCAGCTCTCAAATTAAATTTCTTCTTCAATTTTACCCCCCCCCGTGGCGGGAAAACTACCACAGGAGACTAACTTCTAACTATATTAACCATTATACATTAAATACCCACATTTTCAAATAGTATTCAAAATTTGAAACAGAATTGTAATATTTAAAAAATAAACACTTGACAAATTGTCGGTTATAGCCTACAATATAACTCAAAATGACAGATTTTGCAGATAAATTTAATTTAGATATGGATAAGGTTAGAGCTAACACAATTAGCCATGATGATTTAATGCAAAAACATTTACAAGATAAAGATTATCAAAGAGTTTATTTGGAAACATCTTTGGAAGAATTTGCAAAAGACGGTAATATAAATGCTTTTATTCATTCCTTGCAATACGTTGTTAAGGCTCGCGGTCGTGGTGCAATTTCTTCACTTGCAAAAGAATTAAATATGGATAGAAGTAATTTATCCGATATTTTAAACGGTAAAGTTCAACCTAAAATCAGTACAACATTAAAACTTATAAATGGTTTGGGATATAAAATACAACTAAAATCTGCTTAAATATTTGCTCCACACATATTTTAAAGCAATGCACTATAACTGAATGGGGATTGTAACACAGGATAAGTAAATGTAAATAAATCTTAATATCGTGTTTAAAAATCAAAAAATCGGGAATAGTATTATTACGTTGATTTGTGCCTAAAACTAATTAATCCAGTGTCGCAACCTTCCGCTTGCTCATCGCAACCGTAAAGTTGCTCACCTTTTCAAAACACCACTCCAAATTTGAATATAATTATAAATTTTATATAAGTAGTTTAAAACATCTTTAAATCATTTTGCGACACCATTTTGATGCCGACATTATGATGTGAAAATACAGAAAGGACTTTTTATTATGAACGAAAATAAATTTTTAAATGAATTACCTGAACAAGTTATTATAATCCCTTCAACAAGAAAAATTAAAATAAATGACTCCCGCCCTGAAAGAGCATACGGGCTTTTTGATTCTCAAACAGGCACTCAAGTCACTGATTTCGTTAAAGGTACGGGTGGACAAATTGAAATAAATCCCTCTCAACCATTCAGACACCATGACGTCGGTGTTATAGAAGCTCAGGGAGATGAAAAACCACAATTTGCAATAAACTGGACAAAATTAATGAAAGACGACACAGAAGCTGCATTAAAAAATTCGGGTAACTTGCCTGTAGTATATCCTCAAATCTATGAAATAACAGATAACGACAACTCCAACGGGATTTATAATCTGGCAAATGCTGAAGGCGAAACGGTAGGTCAAGTTATTAATTTATCTCAAACAGGCGATAAACCAAGATTTGAATGTGTTCGCTCTTTTAAAGTGGTCGACAACACTAAACAATAATCTTAAATATCATTGAAACAAAAAGCACCCATTTGGGTGCTTTTTTGAATCATAATTACTCATTTTAAATTTTTAATTAATATTGACACGTGTTACGTTACATGTTATACTATGAATATGATAAAATCTTTTAAACATAAAGGGCTTGAAGAATTCTTTTTGACAGGAAGTACTAAAGGCATTCAAGCAATACATACAAAGAAATTATCAAGAATATTGGCATTACTTGATAACCTTGAAGGATTGAATGATTTATCCCCTGTATACAGATTGCATCCATTATCAGGTAAATTAAAAGGACAATGGGCAATCTCCGTTCAAGCTAATTGGCGTATAACTTTTGAATATGATGAAAATACAAATAATATATATATAGTTGACTATCAAGATTATCATTAGAAAGGAATTAATAATGGAAATGTATAATCCACCGCACCCCGGAGAAATTTTATTAGAAGATTGGATAAAACCTCTAAATTATACCATAGCAGAATTCGCTTTAAAAATTGGTACAAGCCGAAAAAATTTGTCTGAAATTGTTAACGGAAAGACAGGAATAAGTCCTGAAATGTCATTGAAGTTGGCTAAAGCATTGAAAACATCAGCTAAACTATGGCTTAATTTACAGGTGGTATATGACCTGTGGCAGGCACGGCAAAAAGTAAACCTTGATAATGTAGAAGTTATAGCTAATTAGCTAAAATAGATATTACAGCAAAAAGCACCCATTTGGGTGCTTTTTTGAATCATAATTGTAATTTTAAGGGTTAATCTCTCTTAAATCCTTAACAAAAACAGAAGTGAATGTTTCTACATCAACAGGTTTCCCAAATAAATATCCCTGCCCGTAATTGCAATTTATTTGTTTTAAAAAATTCAATTGTTCTTCAGTTTCAATTCCCTCTGCAACAGTTTTCATGCCTAGCCTATCCGCCATCTGCACTATACTTTCAATGATAATTCTGGTTTTTTCATCTTTTATAGAATCTTTTATAAATCCCATGTCTAATTTCACAATATCAACAGGAAGATGCCTTAACATATTTAATGAAGAATATCCTGTTCCAAAATCATCCATTGAAATATGAAAATTTTGTTTCTTTAACAGATTTAAAATTTCTTTAAATCTGTTTTCATCATCAAAACAGGCACTTTCCGTAACTTCAAGCTCTAAATACTCAGGATTTATATCATTCTCTTTTGTTAAATTAACAAGTTCAGATATAAAACAATCATTATTCATGTGTATTCGTGAAACATTTACAGAAATAGTAAATAGTTTTTGCCCATTCTGTTTTATATCTTTAATAAATTTGACAGCTTCTTCCCATATATATCTGTCTAATTCCGAAATAAAACCATTTTTTTCAAAAATCGGAATGAATACACCCGGAGGTATTACTCCTTTTTCAGGATGTATCCACCTTACAAGAGCTTCTGCACCTGAAAGTTCTTTTGTTAGAATATTAAACTTCGGCTGGAGATACATTTTAAACTGTTTCTCTTTCAAGGCATTTTGCATTTCAGCTTCTATTTTTTTCTCATTTAGCATTTGTAAACGCATTTGCTCATCATAATATTTACTGTTTTCAAAAACATTATTTTTAAGTTCTGTTTTTGCAAAATACGCTTTTTCATACATTCTGCCTACATCAGAACCATCACAAATATATATACCATATATCAATTTAATTTGAGTTGTTTTTGGTGCTTCATTATCGGTAATTTTTTCTTTTATTACCTTACTGTTATAAACTTGAATTTCTTCATTAATTTTATCTATAAACTTCTCTTTTATGCTGTTATTATCATCAAATTTATACAATACAGAAAATTCAGATGAATAGTTTCTGGTACAAATACTACCTTCCGGTAAATATTTTTGAATAATGGAATATATATCTTTTATTATTTCATCAGTACGTTTTTTACCATAAAGTTCATTTATAGCTCTAAAACCTGTAATACCTACAGATATAACTGCATAATTGAACATTTTATTTTCTAAAATCTCTTTAGCTTTAAGTAAGAAATATGTTTTATTGCCGCCACCCGTAAGTTCATCAGTAAATGCCATTTTATAAATCAGCTCTTCGTGTTTTTTAAATAATTCCGTACTGAAATATATTAATGATATTAAAAGTATGGCTATTATAAAAACAATTATAACAATACCTAAAAGCATTTTATTTATTTGCAAAGTAATTACATTTTGAGGAACAATCGTAAAAACATAATTATTTGTCATATCTATAACAGCATAAGAAGCAATATATTTATCTTTGTTTTTTAAAAATATAAAAGAACCGTTTTTTTTAGTTCTCAAATTTAATAAAATTTCTTCTTTTGAAGTATTAATAAACTTTATATCATCATCAAAGAAATTTGAAGAGTTTATATTCTCAGGTCTGATAATATATTCTCCCTCAGAATTAATTATGCTTGAATTTCCCTTTCCATTGTAATCGTTATATTTTAGTATTTTAATATATTTTTGCCCAAATACTTGAGATATTAACATCCCTTTTCCGCCATCTACAGAAATTCCTATTGTATTAACATAACCGGACGGAACATTTATATGTGGAATTGTTTTAATGAATAAGTTACTATTATTTTTTATTTCATTAAAATTTAATTCATTCTCTTGATTAACTTTAGATAAAAAATTCTTGTCCTTTTCTACAATAATTACTTTCCCATTTGAAGAAACAAAAAGAAATTTATAAAAATCATAATCAGATAAATGGCTTTTAAGAAAATCAGAAATGCTTTTGTCTGAAAAATTTTGTGTTTCATTTGACATCTTTAATGCCAGTAATTTCATTTCATTTACTGAATTTATAATTCTTCCGTTCAGATTAGATGCGGTTTGAATTACACCAAGCTCCATATACTTTTTTGCAGAAATAAATTCATCAGAAAGAATATTATGAACAAAAATAATGGCAAAAATAGTTAGTATTACAGTTACTACCTTAATAATTGTATACATTAAAGTAAGATTTTTGCGTGAATATGATATAATCCCCTTCATATTTTAATTATGATAATATATATTATATATGTCAACAAACTTCTTATTATTCTATTTTAAACTGAAATATTATTGGCATTACCATCAATCATTTTCATAACATTACAACAAAAAGCACTCAAATGAGTGCTTTTTAAAAATAAATAAACCGCGCCCAGAGACTCTGCCGAGAGAAACGATTAAGTATCGTTTCTCGAGAGGGGAGAACCCCTTGGGGTGAGAATCCTCAAATCCATAAAATAAAACGCGCCCAGAGGGATTCGAACCCCCGAC
>CANQCO010000106.1 GCA_947589705.1 Candidatus Gastranaerophilales bacterium | reverse complement strand
ATATTAGACAGCCAGCTGCAAGATACTATCTATCAATTTGACCATACCGCAGGTGTTGTAAGACCAATTAAAACAGGTTCTCAAAGCCTAAAAGACGCCTTAAATGACGGAGCTAAAATAATTATTACCACACTTCAAAAATTTCCTTATATTTATCAGGATGTTGAAGCAACAGGGAAAAGATATGCCGTTATTGTTGATGAGGCACATTCTTCACAATCGGGGACTGCCGCAAAAAAATTAAAAGTCGCACTTGGTGATACTCAAGAACTCTTGGAACAATACGCACAAGAAGAAGCTAAAGAAGAAAACAGCCAAGAAGATTATGAAGATAATTTGGTTAAAGAGTTAGCAACCCATGGAACTCATAAAAATATATCTTTCTTTGCTTTTACGGCTACTCCAAAAAATAAAACCCTGCAATTATTCGGGGAAAAACAACAAGACGGAAGATACAGAGCGTTTCACATATATTCAATGAGACAGGCTATTGAAGAAGGTTTTATTTTAGATGTGCTTCAAAATTACACAACTTATCAACAGTATTATAAGATTGCCAAAAAAATAAAAGGCGACCCTGAATATGATAAAGCAAAAGCAACAAGAGCGGTTTCAAAATTTGAAAGTCTGCACCCGCATAATATTGCACAAAAAACAGCAATTATTATTGAGCATTTTAGAGATATTACAAAAAAGAAAATAGACGGCAGAGCAAAAGCAATGGTCGTTACTGCTTCAAGGCTTCATGCAGTAAGATATTTATTTGCCTTTAAAGATTACATAAAAGCTCATAATTATAATGACTTGGATGTTTTAGTTGCATTCTCGGGCAGCCTTGAAGATAACGGGCAGGAATATACCGAAGAAAAAATTAACGGGATAAAAGAAAATCAGCTAAAACAATATTTCCATGATGATTATAATATGCTTATTGTTGCCGAAAAATATCAAACAGGGTTTGATGAACCGCTATTACATACAATGTTTGTTGATAAAAAATTAAACAACGTAAAAGCAGTTCAGACCCTTTCAAGATTAAATAGGACAATGCGAGGGAAAGAAGATACTTTTGTTCTTGATTTTGCAAATACTCAAGATGAAATTCGACAAGCATTTCAACCGTATTATGAAACAACGGTTTTAGAATCAGAGACAGACCCTAATTCTATTTATAAAATAAAAAATAAACTTGATGATTTTCACGTATATCAATATAGCGAAGTTGAAAATTTCGCTAAAAAATTCTATCAAAAAACAATTCCAACACTTGATACCTTATCAGCTATTTTAAAACCTGCACAAGAAAGATATGAAGTTTTGGAAGATAAACAAAAAGATGAGTTTAAATCATTATTACACTCATTTAACAGGATTTATTCTTTTGTAATTCAAGTAGCAAGAATGTTTGATAAAGATATGCAAAAACTTTATGTTTATACAAAATATTTATCAAAAGCCATAATTAATAATAGTCCTGAAAAAATTAATTTAAATGATGCCCTTTTGCTTGAATATTATAAATTACAAAAAACCTCCGAAGGAACTATCACTCTTCAACAGGAAGAAGGATATCTTCCGCCAGTATCAGGCGGCTCAGTAGAAAAAAGTAATGAAAAAGACACCTTATCTGAAATTATTGATAAATTTAATAAAAAATTCGGAACATCATTTACAAAATTGGATAGAGTTTTAAACGATTTCAAACAGGATATATTGAATGATGAACAAATATCAGCCGCAGGCAAAAAAGGAGATAAAACCGCATTTAACACGCTTTATGAGAAAAAATTTCCTGAAATTGCAATAAACAGATATGAAGAAGCAATGAAAGAAAATAAAGAAACAGATACGTTCTTTAAAAATTTGTTTGAAAATTCCGATAAACTTAAATTTATTAAAGAATTATTACTGACTGAAATATATAATGAACTGAGGAATAAAAAAGATTAGGTTTTTATTAAAAATCTTGCTTTTATATTTTGTAAATTGGTTAACAAAATTTTATATTAGTGTTGACAAAGTAAGGTAATAAGGGAATAATATTGTTAACTCGTTAACAATATGAGGTTAAAATGTACGATAGTATAATAAATACTCTATTTACTTTGTTCGATACTACAAATCAGCTGGATGTATTGTATAAAGAGGAATTTGGTGATATTCTAATAAACTATACTTATACGGAAATGCACTGTATAGATTGTATAGGAAGTATTCAAAACCCTAATGTTACAAAAATAGCCAATCATTTGAATTTAACAAAGGCGGCAATAAGTAAAATTATTAAAAAACTTGCGGATAAAAAGGCAATAGAAATATATAAAAATCCCGATAATAAGAAAGAAACATACTATAAACTTACAAAAATCGGTCAGGATGTTTTTATAAAACACCTTAGTATGCACAAAATGTGGTACGAAAGAGATAAAACCTTTTTTAAACAATTTAATGATAGGGAACTTAGGGCTGCTTATGATATCCTGAGCAAATATGCGAAACTGCTTGAAGTAAGGTTAGAAAATATAAAGGAGAATTTAAAATGAAAAAGTCTTATAAAATCGAAGTCGATTGTGCAAATTGTGCAAATTTAATGCAGGATGAGGCTAATAAAACAAAAGGTGTCAAAAATGCTTCGGTTAATTTTTTGATACAGAAAATGGATGTTGAATTCATAGACGGGTTTGATACTGATTCAGTTATGAAAGAGGTTTTAAAAAATTGCAAAAAAGTTGAAGAAGACTGCGAAATATATATTTAACGGAAATATAAACGATTATGACTAAAAAACAAAGAAAAATGTTAATAAGGATAATTACAGCCGCTGTGCTTTTAATCGGATTTCATTTCATTCCGATGAAGGGAATACTAAGATTTGTTTTATATATGATTCCTTATTTTATAATCGGTTATGACATTATAAAAAAGGCATTTAACGGAATAAAGAACTTTAGACCCTTTGATGAGTCACTTTTAATGGCGATAGCAACGCTTGGCGCAATTGCACTTGCTTTGTATAATGAAGCTCACGGGATAAATGGAGATTATGTTGAAGCGGTTGCGGTTATGCTTTTTTATCAAATCGGAGAATTTTTCCAGAATATTGCAGTTAATAAAAGCAGAAAAAATATTTCTGAGCTGATGGATATAAGACCCGATTATGCAAATATTGAAAAAGACGGAAAAATTGAAAAGGTTGACCCGAATGAAGTTAATATCGGTGATGTAATAATAGTTTCGGCTGGTGAAAAAATACCGTTAGACGGTATAGTTATTGAAGGGAATTCTTCTCTAAATACTTCAGCTCTTACGGGAGAAAGTATTCCAAAAAATATAAACGTTAATGATGAAATTATTTCAGGCTCGATTAATTTGACGGGATTACTAAAGATAAAAGTTACAAAGACTTTTGGGGAATCAACGGTATCTAAAATATTGGAACTTGTTGAAAATGCAAGTTCAAGAAAATCAAAATCAGAAGATTTTATCTCCAAATTTGCAAGAGTCTATACTCCGATTGTTGTTATATCAGCTGTTTGTCTTGCAATAGCGCCTCCTTTATTTAAAATTTTATTTTTAAATTCTCCCGCACTATGGAGCGTTTGGATATATAGAGCGTTGGTATTTCTTGTAATAAGCTGTCCGTGCGCATTAGTTATAAGTATTCCACTGTCATTTTTTGCGGGTATAGGCGGTGCTTCAAGGTCGGGAATTTTGATTAAGGGTTCAAATTATCTTGAAACTTTATCTAAAGTTACAACGGTTGTTTTCGATAAAACAGGAACTCTAACTAAAGGTATATTTGAAGTTAATGCTGTTCATCACAATAAAATAAACGAATCACAATTAATTGAGTATGCAGCCCTGGCTGAAAGTACAAGCTCTCACCCTATTGCAGTAAGCCTTAAAAAGGCTTATAACAAAAAACTTGATATATCAAGAGTTAAAGATATTCAAGAAATAAGCGGCAACGGTATTATTTCTATAATTGATGACAGAGAAGTTATTGCAGGCAACGAAAAAATTATGGAAAAATATAATATCGAATACATTAAATGCCATTCTGTCGGAACTATAATCCATTTAGCCATAGACAGAGAATATATGGGACATATAGTAATATCTGATGTAATAAAGCCCGAAAGCGAAAAAGCAATAAATATATTAAGAAAATCAGGAATAAAAAATATTATTATGCTAACCGGTGATTTAAATAAAGTTGCTCAAACTATTGCGGAAAAACTCCATATAGATAAATTCTACGGTGAACTGCTTCCTGACGGTAAGCTTGAAAAAGTAGAAGAATTAATTGACGGCAAAAATATATTGGCATTTGTAGGTGACGGAATTAATGATGCACCTGTATTAACGAGAGCAGACATCGGTATTGCAATGGGAGCAATAGGCTCTGATGCCGCAATTGAAGCAGCGGACGTTGTTTTAATGGATGATAACCCCATAAAGATTCCTATTGCAATAAAAATTTCAAAAAAATGTTTAAATATAGTAAAACAAAATATTTTGTTTGCGCTTGGTATTAAAGTTATTTGTTTAATCTTAGGTGCAGCAGGTATAGCAAATATGTGGCTTGCTGTATTTGCCGATGTGGGTGTTATGATAATTTGTATTTTAAATGCTTTTAGAGCATTGTTTGTTAAAGTTTTATTCTAAGCTTAGATAGACTTTTTCTATTATTTATTTTATAATTGATTTGTTAAGGAATATAACAAGGAAAAAAATGACATCAGACAGTATTTCCCGAGCGGAAGAAAAAATAATGACAGACTCTGTTGTAACAAGAGAAGAAAGTAACAGATTAAAATTTGGAGCTGTCGTCAGAGCCTTTTTAGCTAATGTATTTATAACTCTTATTAAATTATTTTCTTGGTATTTTACAAAAAGTTCCGCAATGTTCGCTGAAGCAGTGCATTCAGGAGTGGATTCATTTAACAGCATTTGTTTAATGGTTGGTTTAAAGCGAGGTTCAAGACCTGCAGACGGTGTTCATCCGTTTGGACACGGACTTGAAACTAATGTTTGGACAATTATAGCTTGTATTCTTATGTTTTTTGGTGCTGCGGTTTCGCTTTTAAGCGCTTATGATAAGTTATTTAATAATACCCATGAAGTAGAACAGCTGCTTTCACACTATAGGATATTGGCTTTAATACTTATTGCAAGTATCTGCTTTGAAGGATGGGCTGTAAATAGCGCAGTTAAAGCTGTTTTAG
>CANQCO010000105.1 GCA_947589705.1 Candidatus Gastranaerophilales bacterium | reverse complement strand
TATAATAAAGGAGGTAAGAAAGATGGAAAAGAAATGTGAATCAAAAGACAGTAAAATATCAAGGATAAGTACACTCCTGGAAACCGAAACCCTTAATCTGACCAAAAACATAAGCAACTGGCAAAAATACCTTGAAACCGCTGCAAAATTTTATAAGTACACTTTTACGGATCAGGTGCTTTTATCGGCACAAGCTCCCAATGCAACACAGTGTGCCACATTCAGCCAATGGACTGAAACGGTCGGCAGAGGTATTCGTCAAGGCTCAAAGGGAATACCATTGCTTGAGGAAAAAGATGGCAGAAAAGATATAAAATATGTGTTTGATATATCGGCAACATACAGTTCCGATAAGTCAAGAAACGTCAGACTTTGGGATATGAACGCCGAAGAACCTATAGCCGAAAGGCTCTCCGCAGCCTACGGATATGATACACACTCATTTGATGTTATCATATCACAAATAACAGACGAACTGCTTAAAACCAACGCAAAAAAATATCTTGACGAGTTGATACACAAAAAGGAAAACAGCCTGATAGAAGAACTTGACGAACTGAACATTGAAGTAAGATTTACGGAAAGACTGATATTGTTATCCTGTGATTGCAGGAGAATATATGTTATAACGGCATTTTCGGGAGATATATTTTCCGCTATGCCTTTTATTACCTTATCTCCAATACTTTCATTTTTTGTTTTTTTCTTTTTACCGAACATTTATCATACCTCCCTTATGAACGAGCAGACTGCTGTGTTGATATTTCGGGAGTTTTATTTTCTCCCTGTTCTTTTTCGGTATTTTTGGCTGCTTCTTCTCTCGGTTTGAATTTATCGTCAAGAGAAGATTTTTTTACTACTTTTGCCGTATCGCTTATATCTGCTTTTACGGTTTCGTGTTTTTTTGGCGTAACTTTGGAAGAAAGATCCGTATAAATGCTTTGAGCCTCTATATCTCCGTTATCGGCTGCCATTTTATAATATTTCAAAGCCGAATTTATATCCTGCGCTGTGCCTGTTCCTTTGTAATAACAGTCTGCAAGGCTTTTCATACCATCGATATTTCCTTTTTGAGCAGCCTTTTGATAAAGGTCAAAGGCTTTTTTGTCATTTTTGCGTATACCATTGCCTACCAGATAACAATCCGCAAGATTTACCATCGCAAAGTTGTCTCCGAGTTTTACAGCCTTGTCAAACAGCTTGACAGCCGTCTTTATATCTTTTTTGATACTGGTTCCCGTCATATATGCCGCAGCTAAGTTATTGACGGCACAGCTGTCACTTTGTTCGGCTGCCTTTTCGTACAATTTATTGCTCTCACCGTATCGAGAGGAACAGAGTTTTCAAAAATGATAGCAAGGTTACGCTGTGCCGCCGGTTCTCCAAGTTCTGCGGCAGAATTATAGTATTCCATAGCTTTTTGCTCGTCTACGACAACGCTTATGCCTGTGAAATAACAAACTCCCAGTATGTTTTGAGCATTTGCGTTATCCTTTTCGGCTAACTTATGAAAAATTGCTATGAGTTCAGTTTCCCTGTCTGTACTTGTGATGTTTTCGTCAGAGGGTATATACTCGGCTGCCTCTCCGTTTTTCTATTTCCTGTATAAGTTTCTCGTTTGCCTGTTCAATAGTAGTGTACTTTTTTGCTTTTATTGTATTATCGGAAAACTGCTGCGTGTTGTTTTATGCATAAACCTCGTTTTTTTGTTCCTGTGGTTTTTCGGAATTGATCTTTTCCTCAAAATCTTTGTATGTGACCGTACCGTTAAACTTATGCACAGTTGCCGTAGGGGAAAATTTTAGAGATAGAAGAATACAGAAGCCGTCTAATTTACGTTTAAACGGCTCTGTAATGCGTTTTAAAACAGTTTGCGTAAATTTATGGTCTAAACGATAGAAAAGCCGTACAACGGAAGATAGAACCTTTAAATGCCAACTCTATTTTTTTATAAAATCCTTATTTGCAATATTTACATTTTCAGCACCTTTTAAGTAAATGTCTATCTGTTGCTCTTTAACTTCACTGCCGTTCTTGCTCTTATCGCCCTGATGAACTTCGATCCTGTAGATGAGATCGTTAAGAATCGGCGAAGTAAGTTCCGTAAGATTCTTATATCTTAAAAGCTTGCTGATAATTTTTTTTGGATCTAATCTTTGTTTTTCCAATTCAAAATAACTCTGATTTATATTTGCTATTTCATCTTGCAATCTCCTAAATTCATCTTTGTATGATGACATTAAAACACAAAATTCATCTTACGATAGAATATTTTTGTATTTATCTTCATAAAGGCTTTTGTAGATATTTGTTATTTCTGTTTTTCTGTTTTCTTTAGAAGATAATTCGTTTTTTAGGCTTGAAATTTCAGATTCACTGTATGTACAATCGTACTTTTTAAGTCTATTAGTAAATTCGCTTTCGTTCTCAGTAGCAAATTTAATAACTTTCTTTAGTGTACGAAGAACAAACGCTTCGAGGTCGTAACATTTAACCATATGAAGCTTGCATTTAATTCTTCCATTCTTTGCTGAGGAGCAATAATAAAATGCTTTTGATCTATCTTCAATGCGCCGCATATACATTTTTTCTTTGCAATCGTAACAGAATAACAAACCTGCAAATATATCAGGTTCACCATATGAATTTATTCTGCGTTTTTTTGCGACAAGCGGTTGAACATTTTCAAAGGTTTCCTCATCAATTATTGCTTCTTGTGTATCCTTAAAAATAAATCTCTCATCTTCAGGAACAATATATCTTTTCTTGTTTTTATACGATTTTTTATATGTCTTTATGTTTACCGTATAACCACAATATTCCTTTCTTTTAAGGATAGAAGATACAGCGGTATGTGACCAAGCATACTCATTGGCTGATATTGTTCCGCCGTTATATTCCAATCCTTTTTTCTTTTTATAAACTGACGGAGAATATATGTGTTCGGATTCAAGAATTTTGGCGATCTGTGATGTGCTGTATCCTTCAAGACACATCTTAAAAATCCTTTTAACAACCGCAGCAGCTTCATCGTCTATAATCCACTTTTTAGGATCATCAGGTGATTTCTTATATCCATAAACAGGGAGAATAATATGCTCGCCGGATTTTCCTTTTGCATAAAATGCTCGTTTTATTTTTTTGCTTGTGTCACGAACATACCACTCGTTAAAAAGATTTTTAATAGGAGTTAATTCATTCTCGCCTTTTTGAGTATCTACTTCATCACCCACAGCTATATATCTTACATCATTGTCGGGAAAAATTATGTCAATATATCTTCCCATTTCGAGATAAATAACTATCCGAGAAAAAAACTTGACTGGCTTTCATCTTATGAAACGGCACTTCTACTAAATTTGTCACCTTTACTTTGGTGACATTTTATATTACAATTTTCAAAGAAATTTTGCAATAAAAAAAGGCAACAATGCTGCTCACCATATTATCCAAAGTTTCTCACCTGAAGATAATGTTACAGCCGAGCAAGCAATAGAAATTGGTCGAGAAATGATGAAAAAAATGTATCCAAATCATCAATATGTAATTGAAACACATATTGACAGAGAACATATTCATAATCATATTTTGGTAAATTCTGTTGATTTTGAAGTGTATAAAAAAATAAACAGTAATAAAAAATCCTTAGAAAAATTAAGAAAAATATCCGATGATATTTGTAAAGAAAAAGGCTTGTCTGTCATATCATACTCTGAATTTTCTCATAGAAAAGAACTTATGACAGCCATTGACGATGCTTTAAATAAATCAAGCAGCTTTGAAGAATTTATAAGCCATATGCAGGAACAAAATTACCAAATTAAGCAGGGAAAAAATTATTCATTCAAAGGCGAAAATGATAAAAATTTTATAAGGCTTTCATCTCTTGGCACTGCCTACAGTGAATCTGCCATAACAAAAAGAATAGAGGAAAAAGTTTCAATTCTTAATCGAAAAAAACAGGTGTATGACAACAAGTCCATAAAAATGTCAAAGAGAAAAAGACTAAGGATTACCATTGAATCAGCTATAAAAAATTCAAACAGTTTTGATGAATTTCTTAAAAAAATGGAGTCCGAGGGTTATGAAATAAAGCGAGGAAAACATCTTGCTTTCCGCTACAGCAGTGATGAACGATTTCAAAGACTGTCAAGCCTTGGAGAATTGTACGAGGAGGATATGCTCAAAATTCGGATAGAAAATTATGATACATATCTACAAATTTTGGCTGAAATAAAAGAACGAACAATAGAAAAAACTGTAAGTAACTCCGATGTGCGGCTTGGAAAAAAGCAACTGGAGAAAAATATAAATGCCAACATTAAAACAGTAGTCTTTTTAAAGAATAACGGTATTCATAGCATTGAGGATCTTAATAAAAAGATAAACGAATTGCAGGAAAAACGAAACTCGCAATTAAAAGAAGTTTCGGCAATAAAAGGAGAGATTTCAGCCAAATATGATATTGTAAATTCATTAAGAATTTATTGGCAATACAAGCCTTTAGCTTATGAATTAAGAAAAATTAAAGTTGAAAAAGAACAAGAAAAATTCCTTGAACAGCATACAGAGGAGATAGGCAAATTTAAAAACGCTATAGAGATTATAAATAACGCAAAGGACAAAAACGGAAATATTCCAAAGGCTGACCAACTCTATAACGAAGTGGAAAAACTTAATGAAATAAAAGAAAAAATATTGTCTGAAAACAAAAAAGTAAAAGAGGAATTGCAGCTTTTTGAAAATGCGAAACATAATTTTTATGCTGCTATGAATTTTGAAGTACAGGATAAAACAACACATATATACCACGACCAAAATAGTAGGTAGTTTAAAAGGCACACTCAAAACCACGCTTAAAAGACGTGGTTTTGAGTAAAAATATTATGCCCGTTCTTGTTCATCTTTATTTTTAGCTACATTCGGCTCAGATGTGGAGGAATCATCTTTTGTAATTGATAATTCTGCATTGAGTTCCGATAATCTGCTTTCTTTTGCCCGAAGCTCATCAAGCTGTGCAAACGGTTTGTTTATTTCTTTTTTTGCCGAATCAAGCAGCCTTATTGTTTCATCTATGCTTTTTTTGATTGGTTCAAGTCTGCTTGCAATACTGCCTAAGCTGTTATCAATCCTTGTAATATTTCCATACACATCGCTTCCGAGTTCCAAAGTATGTGAAGTGGCATTTTTTAGATTGATTTTATAACACTTATAAATATTATTAAAGTAAGCAGAAATTTCAAAACCTCTGTAGTTTCCTATACTCTTTTCGCCTTGCGTTGGGCGAATTTCTCTAACGCTTTTGAGTAAAGCTGTTCCTG
>CANQCO010000104.1 GCA_947589705.1 Candidatus Gastranaerophilales bacterium | reverse complement strand
CCTTGCCGCGGGTTCGAATCCCGCCCTCTCCGTTTTTTTATTTGTTTTGGATTTATAATGATACGGGATGAGAACCCCGCAAGGCAGAACCTTTTTTATTTGCTTTTATGACACAAATTGCCGCAGTTGTAGTGCATAATAAAGAAAAAGAGGCAAACAATGGTTTTAGATGTCATAAAACAAAAATCAAACAAAAAAGATGTTATAAGATTTATAAAAACAAAATGGCTGAATGTAAATTACGTAAAACCAATACATTCAATAGTTATTATCCTGAAAATAACAAAACATGTCAGTTTAGAAATATTTGTATCGCTTTATTGCTCATCTTTTGATGAAGGCTATTTGTCTTTAGGTTTTGAGTTTAATTACAGATTAAAAAATATAGACCACAAAGGTATTGGTTTAATTATAAATCTTATCCTTTTAAAAATAGAAATAGAATGCTCTGATGACAGACACATAGAAGATTATAGATATAAGGAGTAAGAACAATGAAAAATATTATTGAAAAATTATCACCAAATTTAACCGTAATAACAGGTGCTAACGGTTCAGGCAAATCAAGATTATTAAACCAACTTAAAGAACAAAACTTAAATGCGGAATTTATTGATGATTGCGGCTGCACCTTAGACCATAATGCACTAATAAACTATGCAAAGATTTTAAAAGAAAATTCAAAACACAGACAATATATAGTAGCAAGCACACAAAAAGAAATTATTGATATAGCGGACAAATTAATTATATGTCACGAAATGACATAAAGCTATATTATAATAATTATATAGGCAGGCGATTCGCCTTTAGCCACGGTAAAACCCCAAGAGCGACTTCGTCCACTCGCTATCGCTCGTGAACTTTAAAAAATTCAAGTCCGACCTTATATTTAAGGCCGGTTTCTTGATTTTACTGCAGTTATAAATATTCAAGATAGACTTCAACGCAATATTTATTTGCCAGCTTTTTTGAATATATATATAATTGATGATAAAATGCCTTATCAGTGTGCTTTATATATACAAGATAGCCTTTAAGGCTTTGTTTTCTTTTCTCATCCCAAGCAAGATATTTTATATCTTTATTTTCTCTGCTTATAAAAACGAAGTAACTGTGAAGCATAGCTCTTATTTTACGTTTAAAGTCTTTAGATAATCTTACTTTATAGTTATTTACCACAAGCCCTAAAATATTTTGCTGTTTATTATCGGATATATATTTTGTCTTATTTTGATTTGTTTTGTAACCGTAGAAATTTAATATTTCTTTCACTTTGTTTTCTATAATTTTAAGATTTTCCCTGCTGTATGATGAAAAGGTTAAATCATCGACGTATCTTGTGTAATCAACCCCGAAAGCATTGCATAGAGCACTTATATTTTTATCTATCGGCAAAAAACAGGCATTTGCTATATGGCTTGAAGTTGGTGCACCTGTCGGTAGTTTTGAGTTTAGTGTAACAAGTGACAAATAGTCAGAGATTTTCTCGCTTTTATTTAATCTCAAACAAACTTTTTTAATGACTTCCTCAATAGAGTTATAAGGTATGGAATTAAAAAAATCTTTTATATCCATTTTTAAAATCCACTTTTTGCCCGAGTGGATTTTAGCGCACTCTTGCGTATTTATTTTATAAGGATACAGCCATTTTATAGCATTTAGGAAAAATCTCTGTTTTTTCTTCAATTCATCATTCGGAACATATATTATACGGTTTTTTATAAATTTAACCGTATAATAAAGTTCTTTTGTTATAAAAATTTTATTTTTATTAAAAATCATAAACTCTAATCGGCTCCAAAAATTTCATAATTGATGCTCTAAATAAAAGTTCTAATACGGATGTTGAACCATAACTGTTTTTAGCTGCAATAATTTCGGCTTTGCCTCTATTTTCAACAATATCTCTGTTGTAATATTCGTCTCTATATATAAATAAGACGACATCAGAAATTGTTTCAATTGCACCCGAATCTCTTAAATCGCAAAGCATTGGTCTTTTATCGCATCTGTTTTCTATGGCTCTTGATAATTGAGATAATACAAAAATTGTACAATTATTATCTGTTGCAACTTCTTTTAAACTTCGCATTATATCTTCAATTGCATCATTTTTTTGTTTTTTAATCGGAGTATCAATTAATTGAAGATAATCAATAAATACAATTTCAGGATTTTCTTGTTCGATTTTCTCTTTTATTCCTTCAATTTTTTGTATGCCATCAATAATAGTTAAATTAAATTTTGATAATTTCTCAAATGCTGTCGAGATTTTTTCTTTTTCGTTTTCGTTTAATGCCGTTGTACTCCTATAAAATCTTGAACAATCGACCTCTGCTATTGTCGGAATAATCCTTTTTATGAAGTAACCTTTACTTCTTCTCAAAGAAAAAAATAAACATTTTTTGTTTTGTTCCAAGAATTTTAACATAATTGAAACGGCAAATGAGGTTTTTCCCATAGCAGGTCTTGCTCCGATTGTTATAATGCTTGATTTTTCTACAGATGCTAATATCAAGTCCAAATCTCTAAAACCTGTCTGAATTAAAGGTTCTTGCGGTTCTAAAATTTGATTTTTAATTTTTTTCAGTAAGTCTTTTTCTATCATGATTAATCCTCCTGTTTTTATTATTACTCGTACCCATGTCAAAATATGACATAGATGTGTGGTAGAATAAATTGTGAGAAAATAAGGATAAGGAAAATTATTAATGTTAAACAAAAAAGAATATATAATAAATCAATTGAAAAAGACTTTTTTTAAAAAGTATGAAAATTATTGTGTTACAAGAATATACAACTTGGTAAATAATTTTAATTTACAAATAGTTACACAACAATTGTTTAAAAGGGGAAATAACAAAATAGCTCTTGCTGATATTTATTTTCCCCAAATAAATTTGTGGGTTGAAATTGATGAACAACATCATAACGCACAAAAAGAAGAAGATTTAAAAAGAACGCAAGATGTAATTAATAATAAAATAAAAAAATTGGAAGAAGTTGTGCAAATAAAAGAAATAGAAAAACCATACAGAATAAATATTTCAGGCGAACAAGATATAGAGGAAATTAACAGACAAATTGATGTAATTGTAAAAGAGATTAACGAAAGAATAGCTAAATTAGGAAATAAATTGCATTGGGATTGCCAAGATAAAGAACCTTCGGAATTTGCAGGAAGAATTATCAAATATTGCGACAATGTAAAATTTAGAACAATAAAAAAAGTAACGGAATTATTTAAAACAATCAGATATAAACAACAGTGTGCTTGGTTTAAAATTAAAGAAAATGAATATTTGTGGTGTCCTAAGTTAGATTTATCGGAAAACGAATACAAAAATTGTAAATGGAAAAATAAAATATCTATAGACGGAATTGAAATATATGAATCACTGCGTGACGGGAAAAAAGATAGCGAGGACACTTTAAATTGGAATGAAAAACGTATAACATTTGCATATTATATTGATGAAAACGGTATAAAAATGTATAAATATAGAGGCATTTTTGCACTCGATAAAAAAGCGACAAAAAAATGCAACTTTGAAAATAAAGTTTGGCATAAAATTGCGGATGAAATTGATTTGAGTAAATATTAATTAAAATTAGGTAGATAAATATGTCACGATTAAATAAAGCGGAACAAATAATAGAACTGGCGATGATGTTTCAAAACAGCTTTACGGGGCTTTGTATTGATGATATTCAAGAGCATTTTGAATGTTCAAGGCGCTCTGCTGAACGGATGAAAACATTATTATTTGAAATGTTCCCTGAAAAAATCGAAGAAGTACCGTCATTTGATAAGAAAAAGCGCTGGCATTTTGCTAAAGGTACAATGAACTCTTTAATTTCTTTTTCGGTTGATGATTTTGCAAATTTAGAGTATTTAAAGGGTCTATCGGATGATGAAAACAAGAAAAAACAGCTTAATGAATTGATTTTAAAAATAAAAGCGCTGACCCCTCAAAAAAACGCAAGGGCCTTAGAAAACGATATTGAAGCTGTTATAGAATCTGAAGGCTTTGCCGTAAGGCAGTATTCAAGGGTAAAAGCCGACCCTAAAACTATGGAAATGCTTAGATGTGCAATGCTCTCGTTTAAAAAAATTAAGTTTGATTATCTAACGGATAAAGGAAACCGCACAATCACTCTAAATCCTTATGGTGTGATAATTTCAGATAAATATTATCTTGTAGGCTATAATGAGTATGTAAATGATTTGAGGCTTTATAAGGTTGATAAAATAAAAAATCTTGAAATTACCGAAGAATATTTTGACAAAGACGAGAAATTTTCATTGCAGGAATATTGTAATAAATCATTTTCAATATATCAGGAAGAACCCGTTAATGTTGTATTGGAATTTGATAAATCAATAGCTGAGGATGTTCTAAACTACCATTTTCACCCAACGCAAAAAATTAAACGGCTTGATAGCGGTAATGTTAAAGTAAAATTTACCTCGGGCGGACTTATGGCAATATGTTTTGAACTCTTTAAATGGGGGAAAAATGTCAAAATTAAAAAGCCGAGTAAATTAAAAGAATTTTATAAAGCTTATATTAAAGAAGTTTTAGATAATTTATGCTGATTATATTTGCATATCAATTACTTTCGCATTTGCTTTGGCATCTTCTAAGCATTGATTATAGCAGGTAAACCAAATGTGATTTTTTTCTTTCTGCGATAATTCAATTAAACTGCTCCAGGCATTTGCTTTTAAGGTTGCGATATCGTGTATTTCTTTTAAATCTTTACTTGGAATATAAGTAACTTCTTTTTTATTTACCGTTAATTTTCCGTCAGGTTTAAAATTTTTTACCGCATTTTTAGCACTTTCTTCTGTCCCGAATTTTAGAATTGTCATCTGACCAAATGATACAGCCATAGGTTTCTCCTTAATTTGTCCGAACAAAATTTTACGATAAGCCACGAAATGGTGTGAGTAAAATTTTGAGAGTGCGACACTAGATTATATATCACCATACGTTAATAAAACATCTGAAAAATTTTTTTGCCTGTTAAAATAAAGACTGCTGGAAATTAATATTTTTTAAATTAAAACACTTGCAGGCATGCTCTGTTAATTTTCTGCCTCTCGGAGTTCTTTGAATGTAGCCTTGCTGCAGAAGATACGGTTCATAGACGTCTTCAATTGTTCTTGTATCTTCTCCGAGCGCCGTTGCCAGAGTTTCAATGCCGACGGGACCTCCCGAGTATTTTTCTGCGATTAAATTCAATAAGGCTCTATCTGTGTTATCAAGCCCGAATTTATCAATTTGAAGTATATCAAGAGCCTTATTTGCTGTTTTTTCGTCAATATTACCGTCTGATTT
>CANQCO010000103.1 GCA_947589705.1 Candidatus Gastranaerophilales bacterium | reverse complement strand
CATGCCCGAAAACGGCCCTGCCAGTGAGATTAATCCGTAAATTAACGGATCTGCTCCCAGCCCCTCCGTAACAGGCCCCGACAGCGCAAGCCTCATCTGCCACGCAAATTGCAAGCCGAAAAATCCGAGGCAGAAATATAATAACTGCATTGTCGAAAACGGTTTTAATTCACCCGTCTGAACTTCTCTTTCATTGCTCATCTTATCCCTCTTTATCTATTTCATTGATTAATTCGGGTATTACCTTAAATAAATCCCCAACTATCCCTATATCCGCATACTTGAATATAGGCGCATTCTTATCTTTATTTACAGCTATAATTTTACCGCTGTTTTTAATTCCTGTTAAGTGCTGATTCGCACCCGATATCCCGACAGCTATATAAACCTTTGGAGAAACGGCTTTTCCCGTTTGCCCGACTTGTTGCGATTTTGTTATATATCCTTTTTCAAATGCACTCCTTGAACCCGCAACAGCACCCTTTAATTTACAAGCAAGTTCATATATCAGAGCAAACCCGTTATCACGGCATGCCCCTGAACCGCCTGAAACTATTATTTCAGCTGTCGTTAAATCTTTTGTACCTATTGTCTTTTTTATCGTTTTTATTACTTCAATCTTTTTTTCTATCTTATCCGTATCAATCCAGTCAAATATGGCATTTGCACTATGCTCCGTTTTCTCGGCTTTAAACATATTCTGCTGAACAGTCGCCATTTGAGGAAAAGTCTTACACAATATATCAGCAGTTAAATGACCGCCAAACGTAGGTCTTGTGGATAAAAGAATGTAATTCTCCCCGATATCCAAATTACTGCAATCTGCCGTTAATCCAGTCTCTAACTTCGTTGAAGTATATGCGGCAACCTCTTTACCTTCAATCGTCGCACCTATAAGAATGATTCTGGGCGGATATTTCCTCGCAATCTGCACAAATATCTCGCTGTAATACTCCTTATTATATTCCTTCAATCTGTCATCATTGACTATTATAACTTCATCAGCTCCGTAGGAACCAAGCTCTGAGATTGTTTCATCATAATTTTTCCTCTCACCGATAAGACAAACGGCAATTTTTTGATTCCATATCTTTTGTTTAAGTTCCCTTGCCTTTGTAAGAAGCTCAAATACAACGGGATGAATCCCGCATTCACTATCTTTTTGTGCGTATATTAAAATGCCGTTCGGTTCCATTTATAATACTTTCTTTATCTCTTTATATATTTCGTCAAACTGAGTTTGTTCAAAGTCAAAAATAACTCCGTTTCTGGTTTCCTCTCTTTTATATACCTTCCAAACATAAGTAGGTGAACCCTTTAAACCCGCTTGAGTTTCCAAAATATTTAAGTCATACAAATTATATGTTTTATAATTTTTATCCTGCGACATTATATATCCTTCTATTAAAGGCAGTTTGGGCTTATTAACAAAATTATTAACGCATATTGAAGCGGGAAGTTTTAGTCTGTATGTGGTTTCAGAGTTAATATTTGACGATAAAACCTCAATATAGTTATCATTTATCTCGGTTATATCCGTAACATGCCCGATTGAAGGATAATTAAGCCTTGCTGCAACACACTCACCCGTCTGTCCCGTTTCGCCGTCTATTGCAGTCTGACCGAATATCAATAAATCAGTATCAGGAAGTATCTCCTTTACCGCAGATGACAGTATAACTGATGTCGCAAGAGTATCAGAGCCGGCAAACTTAGAGTCGCACAATAAAATCCCGTCATCAACACCCCTTGCAACAGCTTCTCTTAATACTTCTTTTGCTTTTTCAGGCCCCATCGTAACAGCCGTTATATAAGCATTATTCTTTTCTTTTATCTTTAATGCCGCCTCTATCGCCTCTAAATCCGCAGGATTTATTATGCTGTCCATTTTTGTTCTGTCAATATTATTATTTTCAGTCCAAAATACATTGTCGGTATCGGGAACCTGCTTTATAAAAACAGCTATTTTCAAAAGATTTAACCCCTTTTTTATAATTTTGCAACAAAAATAATTATAGGGCAATCACTTTACATATCAAGCGCTATATCTAAAGTTTTTGCCTTTGCCACTATAGCACTTGATGAAATAACATCAACACCTGTTCGGGCAATTTCATTTATATTGTCAAGGGTTACATTACCGCTCGCTTCAACAATTGCATTTCCTTGAATTAATTCCGTACACTTTTTCATATCACCACAGCTCATATTATCAAGCATTATAATATCCGCTTTCGCTTCAAGCGCCTCTTTTACCTGCTCAATTGTATCACATTCAACTTCTATCTTATGTGTGTGTGATAAATTTTCTCTGATTTTTGCTACGGCTTTTGAAATTGAACCTGCATATTGTATATGATTATCTTTTATCATAACGCAATCAGACAAATTAAACCTGTGAAGTCTTGCACCGCCCGTCATAACCGCATATTTTTCAAACATTCTGAACCCCGGCGTGGTTTTTCTGGTGTCCGTTATTCTTGCCTTATTATCTCCTATTGCCTTTTGATACTTGTTTGTTTCCGTCGCAATACCGCTTAACCTCTGTATATAATTAAGAGCCGTTCTCTCTCCCTTCAGGATTGCTCTTGCATTCCCTCTTATAACGGCTAACGTATCACCCTTTTTTATTGCTTCTCCGTCTGAAAAGAACTTTTCAACTTTTATATTTTTTGAAAGTGTTTTAAATACAATTTCCGCAATATCTATACCGCAGAGAATACCGTCTTGTCTTGTATTTAGTTTTGCCGTTATCTCTTCATCCTCAGGCACCAGATAATCCGTCGTAATATCGCCAAAACCAATATCCTCTTTGAGAGCATTTTTTACGTGTTCTTTTACAATAAAGTTCTCAAGCAGCATAGTTTACCTTTCTTTTTATAATGATAATTCCTGCGATTTTGCTATCATGTCCTTTTGAGGATAGTCCTCTCTATAGTGGGCGCCTCTTGACTCTTTTCTGTTAATGGCAAAATCAATAATAAGCCCCGCAACGGTCAGCATATTTCTTATTTCATAACCCGTTCTGTCTAAGCATTTATAAGAGCAGCCAAAGTCTTTTGATATATTTTCTATTTCTTCTTTTGCTTTTTTCAGTTTTTGTTCATTCCTTATAATACCGACATTTTCCCACATTACATTCTTTATATTCTTTATTATATCTTCATTAGAAGCTGAAATATTATCATTTCCCTTGTAATAGTTAATAGTTTCATAAAGAACGGGGTCTGAAAAATCATTTGTCGATAAATCAACCGTTTTTAAATAATTAACAAGCTCATAAGCCGTAACTGCACACTCAAGAATCGAATTTGAAGCAAGCCTGTTAGCTCCGTGAAGTCCCGTGCAGGCTGCTTCTCCTATTGCATATAAGCCTTTAAGCGACGTTGTACCGTTTATTTTCGTTTTTATTCCACCCATAAAATAATGTGCGGAAGGAGATACGGGAATGAAATCCTTTGAAGGATTAATTGAATATTCCCTGCAAGTTGCATATATTGTGGGAAATCTCTTTTCAAACTTTTCTTCACTTATATGTGATGCGTTTAAATACACATTATCTAAGTGTTTTTCCTTCATCTCATTATAAATTGCACGGGTAACAATGTCTCTTGGCGCAAGCTCTAACCTTTTATCATATTTTTCCATAAAGGTATTGCCCGATTTATCAACAAGTTTAGCGCCCTCTCCTCTTACTGCCTCGGATATCAAAAACATCGTACCTTTATCCGAAAGCGCAAATGCCGTCGGATGAAATTGAACAAATTCCATATCTTTAACAACGGCGCCTGCCCTATAAGCAAGAGCTATTCCGTCACCCGTTGTTATATCGGGATTTGTTGTATATTTATATAACTGCCCGATACCGCCTGTCGCTATTATCACCGCAGGAGTCTCTATTATTTCATACTCGTTATCGTTGCAATTATAAGAGATTAGCCCTCTTATTGTGTTTTTTGAATCCTTTAAAAGTTCAACGGCAAGAGTCTGTTCATATATTTTGACATCTTTTCTGCTCATAAGGTACTTAACAAGCGCATTTTCAATACAAAATCCCGTAGCGTCGCCGCCTGCGTGCAATATTCTGTTAACGGAATGCGCCGCTTCCTTCGTAAATTTCAGCTTATTATTTTCATCACGGTCAAAGTCAACACCAAATTCTTGCAGCTCTTTTACAACCTGAGCACTTTTTTCGGATATAAATTCAGCAGCTTTTCTATCCGTTAACCCTGCACCTGCTTTTATTGTATCCTCTATATGCAATGTGCAGGAGTCAAGCTTGTTTTCGGGAAGAACACAAACCATTCCGCCTTGAGCGTATTTTGAATTTGACTCTATTAATTGAGTTTTCGTTATAATAAGAAGTCCGTCTTTAAGATTTGCCTCTTTTTGAAGCTTAATCGCCGCATATAACCCTGCAATGCCGCTTCCTACTACTACCGCAGAATATTTTGTATGTTTCATCTTTTAACCTCTTATTTTATTTTATGTCAAACAAAAAAATGAGGCTATAAACAAGCCTCACTTTTTTTATTTAATCATATAATCAATACATTATTCTTTAATACGTTTATTTTTGTAACCGTAGAATATATATATTGCAAGACCCATTATAATCCATAATAAGAAATACAATGAAGAAGCCCCTCCAGATATTCCTTTATAAAGCATAAAACAGCTGCACATTATTATACCCAGAATCGGAAACAAAGGACAAAACGGGACTTTAAAGGGTCTTGGTCTATCAGGTTCCGTTTTCCTTAATATTAAAACTTCTATACAAATTATGACAAATGAAGCAAAAGTACCATAATTACAAAGCTCTGCCGATATATTTAAATCCATAAATAATGAACCTATCATTACAAGAAGCCCTGAAATCCAAGTTATAATGTGAGGAGTCTTGAATTTTTTATGAACTTTCATTATGTTTCTTGGCAGAAAATTATCTCTCGCTATCGCATAAAAGATTCTTGTAGTACCGAGCTGATATACAAGAAGAACGGATGTTAAGGCGCACAGAGCCCCGACCGAAATAGCACCTGCATACCAGTTTTTACCGATAGCTCTCATTGCATGCGCTAAAGGAGCCTGCGTATCAATATTTCCGATAGGAATTATTCCCGTCAAAACAAGCGCTACACAAATATATAATACCGTGCAGAAAAGTAAAGTGCCTAAAATGGCAGCAGGTAAGTCTCTTTGCGGATTTTTAGTTTCCTCAGCAGCCGTTGAAATTGCATCAAAACCAATATAGGCAAAGAAAATAATAAAAGTTCCCGCAAGTATTCCTTCAAGCCCGTTAGGTGCAAACGGCACCCAATTATCGGGCGCTACATATTTTGCACCCACAAGTACAAACGATATAATTATTGATAAATTTACAAAAACCA
>CANQCO010000102.1 GCA_947589705.1 Candidatus Gastranaerophilales bacterium | reverse complement strand
TCTGTTTTGTTTTTACCGGTCTAGCCATTGTTTATATTACTCCTTTAATTATTTCTTCTTAGCGATTGGGCCTGTTTTCTTACCGCGTCTTGTTCTTGCGTTTGTTTTTGTTCTCTGTCCTCTTGCAGGAAGTTTACGTCTGTGACGCATACCTCTGTATGAGTTAATTTCGCTCAATCTCTTAATATTTAATGACTCTTCTCTTCTCAAATCACCTTCTATGGTGTAGTGAGAAATCTCATCTCTTAACTTCTTGATATTATCATCAGTTAAGTCATCCGTTCTTAAATCTTCTGATATACCGCATGCCGCTAATATTTTCTTACTGCGGGCAGGTCCTATACCGAATATATAGGTTAATGCGATTACCATTCTCTTATTACGAGGTAAATCTACCCCGGCAAGTCTTGCCATAGTCTCTCCTTTTATTTATATTGTTTTACTTATTTGGCTTTTTTGTTGATTTCCTTTAGGTCTCGGGGCAGTGGCACCTTTAAAGTTTGGTTTTACTTATTTACATTTAATCCAACTTTAAACCGGCTCTGCCGGCGCCCTACGGAAAATCAGTTCTGATTATTCGCCCTGCTCGTCCCTTCATTCCGCTTCGGAATTTCATTCCTGCCGCTCCATCGGAACTTCGCATTGTTTCGGGTTTCGCTTCGCTTCACCCTGGCGAAAATCAGCCTTGTCTTTGTTTGTGTTTAGGATTTTCGCAAATTATTGCTACTCTGCCTTTTCTTTTTATTACTTTGCACTTGTCGCAAAGCGGTTTTACCGATGTTCTTACTTTCATTTCTTTTCCCTTTATTTTTCGTTATTTCAATCTGTATGTTATTCTGCCTCTTGTTAAATCATAAGGAGTCATTTCCACTTTTACTTTGTCTCCCGGTAGAATCTTTATAAAATTCTTTCTGATTTTTCCTGATATATGTGCTAATATCTCATGCCCGTTTTCTAAACCTACACGAAACATTGCATTCGGCAGTGATTCTATTATCGTTCCTTCAAACTCTATTACGTCTTTTGACATCTTTTCCTCTTACTTGACTAAGTAATAAAATTATCGTACATGTTAAAAATTTCAAATCAACCCTTTTTTCTCTTATCATTTCCTTTTTTAGCCGATTTTTTCTTGAATTTACTCAATTGTTTTTTTAATATTACGAAATAAACAATTATTTTGCGATTCTTTAAATCGCCTTTATTATCTATTTTCTAGCTAAATTGTAAATTTTTATTAAGATGTTAAAGTTTTTTATCCTTTATTTAACAATCAATACTTGTATTTTCATGTATCACATTTTATAATTTTTTAATGAACAAAAGGCTTATTAAATTAATACTGATTAATACAATAATATTTATTTCTTTGTTCTTTATACTGGATTATTTAGTTTATAAAAACTACTGCAGAGAACAAGAATCAGTTGACGCTAATAATTTATATCCGCCTTTGAGCTATTTTCATCTTGTATTTAATAAAAATCAAAATGGTATTACTGTTTCAAAGATTGACAAAGAATACAAAGATGACTTTTCTTATATTGTAAGAAAAAATTTAGCAAATAGTAGAAAATATACAAAACCATCCATTATTCTTTTCGGATGCTCTTATACATACGGAACTTTTCTTGAAGAAAAGCAAACTTTAGGTTATAAATTAACTAATCTTACTAAAAGAAACGTATATAATGAAGGAATTGAAGCTTGCGGAATTCAATGTATGAATTTTATACTAAATAATGAACATTTCTATAACAAAATTACCCCCCCCCACACACATACACACAAGATAGCAATGTCAAACCTCAATATGCTATTTATATCTATATCACAAGTCATTTAGAAAGACTTACTTCCAACATATTCCCTTCACCTTTAACTTGCAATAATTATATTACTTATAAACTAAAAAAAGATAATCTAATACTAAATAAAGAATCGAAATTTCTATATAGATTTTTTATTTTTAAAAAAATTTTTAAACAAATAGATTATAAAAATAATAAAATAAATAAAGAAAATAATTATAAAAAATTTATGATGGCTAATGAATTATTATTAAACAGTAAAAACTTACTGGAAGAACATTTCCCCGGTATAAAATTTGTTATTTTAAAGATAAATATAGAAGATGATAGTGGAGAAAATTTTGAACTGCCTTTCATGTGGGATGTTCTTAAAAAAGAAGGTTTTATAATAATTAATACAGAAGAACTACTGGGCAGAAAGTTTAAACTAAATTCAGAAGATACAGTAATAGACGGCTATCACCCTTCTGAAAAGTTTTTAAACCAACTGGCACCAGCTTTAGTAAAAAAACTTAATCTGTAATTTTTAATTAAATCTTACTTTTGTTAAATCTGCCTTACGGATTCTGATATTTTTCGGGGTTATTTCAAGCAGTTCATCATCAGAAATATACTCCATGCAGTCTTCCAATGACATTTTTCTGTGTGCCTGAAGCGTTACCATAACATCAGCAGTTGCACTTCTCATATTAGTTAGCTTTTTAGTCTTGCAAACATTAATTTCTATATCCTGCGGACGGTTATGTTCACCTACAACCATTCCTCTATATACTTTTGTTTTAGGCGTTAGGAAAAATACGCCTCTGTCTTCAAACTGAGCTAAAGCATAAGGAATTGCTTCACCTTGTTCGTGCGATACAAGAGATCCGTTTCTTTGTTTTGTTATGTCGCCAGCATAAGGTTTATATGAATCAAATGTATGGTTCATTATCCCTTCGCCGCGTGTCATTCTTATAAAATCGCCTCTAAAACCTATCAAACCTCTTGCGGGAATATTAAAGTTTATAAGAGTTCTGCCTTTTGCATTTTGCATGTGAACCATTTCACCTTTTCGGTTTGATAATTTTTCAATACACGCACCGGCACAGCTTTCAGGAACGTCTATTAATAGGTTTTCATAAGGTTCCATTAAAACACCGTCTATATTTTTTGTTATAACCTCAGGTTTTGAAACCTGAAATTCGTAGCCTTCTCTTCTCATTGTTTCAATTAAAATACTTAAATGAAGCTCGCCTCTGCCTGATACTTTAAAACTTTCCGTTGTATCCGTATCTTCAACTCTTAAGCTGACGTTCTTTTCAAGTTCGTCATATAGTCTTTTTCTTACCTGTCTTGAGGTTACGAATCTTCCTTCCTGCCCTGCAAAAGGACTGTCGTTTACTGAAAATATCATCTGCAAAGTCGGTTCATCAACTTTTATCAATGGCAGTGCTTCCGTGCAATCAGGTTCTGTTATTGTTTCACCTATATGTATATCATCAAATCCCGTTATTGCAACAATATCACCCGCAACAGCCTCTTGAGTTTCAACTTTTCCCAAGTCTTCAAAGACATATAATTTGACTATTTTCCCTCGTTCAATACTTCCGTCAGCTTTTATTAAATTTACCTGCTGCTGCGATTTTATTATACCGTTTTGAACTCTGCCTATTGCTATTCTGCCGACATAGTCATTGTAATCGAGTGTCGTAGCCTGAAATTGAAGTGTTTTACTTTTATCACCCGAAGGGTGTTTAATTTTTTCAATAATACAATCAAGCAAAGGCTCAAGTGTCTTTGAATCGTCTTCCATATTCTTTTTTGCAAATCCCAATAAACCGTTTGCGTAAACATAAGGAAAATCTATTAACTCTTCGTTATCTGTTAATTCCGTAAACAAGTCAAAAACTTTATCAACTGCACCATCAGGGTCAGCACCTGTTTTATCTATTTTATTTATAACTACTATAATTTTAATACCCAGCTCAAGCGCCTTTGAAAGCACAAATCTGGTTTGAGGCATAGGACCTTCCGCCGCATCAACAATCAAAAGTGCGCCGTCTACCATGCCTAATACACGTTCTACCTCACCGCCAAAGTCAGCGTGCCCCGGCGTATCCACTATATTTATTTTATATCCTTTATAATTAACCGATACATTTTTTGATAGTATCGTAATTCCTCTCTCACGCTCTAAGTCGTTAGAGTCAAGAACCCTTTCTTGTACTTGCTGATTTTCTCTAAATACACCTGTCTGTTTTAATATGCTGTCTACAAGCGTTGTTTTACCGTGGTCTACGTGCGCAATTATTGCCACGTTTCTTATTTTCGTGTTATCCATTATTAATGTTTCCTAAAATCGTGTATATTTACGTTAATATCTTAATATAAACATATATATAAAACACGTAAAAAAAAATTTTGTTTTAATTCTTATTTTCTGAAACGGGACGGAGAAAAAAAATGGTATAATTGTTTCAGTTAAAAGTTTGGGATTATGTTATGAGCAGTGAAGAAATAACTGAAAATATTAACAAGGTTAAAGAAAAAACTATTTTAGATACAACCTTGGGACTTTATTCCGTTTTTATGGGCTGTATTTATTTACCTATTTTTATCTTTGCAATAATATCCGGTTTACTGGCTATTTTGTTTATAGTTTTTATTATTACAATGCCATTAGGAATTATGGTTCTTATGCCTTTATGTCGTCTTATGAATTCTTTTTTACCTGTTACCTGTATAACAGGTTTGATAATTTTCATTACTTGTATTTTAACGAAAGAAATAAATTTAAAATCTTTAAAATTGGATTTGGAAAGACCTTTTAAAACATTTGCCGTTTTAATATATTTATTGGGATTTTTAATATATTGTATATTAGCTTTTTCATTTATTGTAACCGGTGATTACGCTTCACACGTTGACTGGCAGTTCTGCCTTATATTTTCAATTGTGCTGGCTTGTTTGTTCTTTTGTATAAAAAAGCGTTCATATTTTTTAATGATTATTTGTGTATTAGTAATGTTAAATTTAAACAGCAATATAACGGATATTAATAATCATATAAAGAAATTGGTTCCGTCAAAGTTATTTAAAGGCTTTATTAAAGTTGAAATGCCTAATGTATACAAATATTATCGGTATTATTCCCGAGAGAATTTATGTTATAAAATCTCTGATAATAAATATTTATTTTTTGCAATAGATAAAAAAGAGGTTAATCTTATTGGAATAATAAATACAAAAACATATAAGTTTGAAAATTATATAATTGAGAAAAGTTATTTTATAAGACCTATTTCGCAGCTTCCTGACGGAAACATATATATAATGGTTCAGAAAGATAATAAAAAAGGGCTTCACCCCGCTGTTTTTGATGTAAAAGAATTTAAAATTAAAAATATTGATTACGAAAAAAATTTTTCAGGATACGAATGTATAAAGCTTGAAAATGATAATATACTTTTTTATTTACACGGTGATATTATAAATAATCCGAATAAAACAAAATCATATAAATACTATAAGTCTGTAATTTATGATATACATACAGGTGAATACACGGAAAGTTTTGAATATCCGTCGTTAAAAGGACATGACGGAATAGCTTTAAATGATGATGAAATATTTTTTATAACTAAATATGGTACAAATGATGACCCAAGCCGTGAAATAACAATATGCAGTATAAAAAATAAAACATGTAAAAGCCATAAAATTGAAGATGGGCAGTTTGATT
>CANQCO010000101.1 GCA_947589705.1 Candidatus Gastranaerophilales bacterium | reverse complement strand
GAGATGTAGCGAAGTTTAAAAAATAAATTTAGATAAAAAATTTCAAGGTTAAATTTCCAAAATGGACTTAAATTTATAAAATGCAATAATTGCAATGGACATGTGTTTTTTTGGGGTAGTCACCCCGACCATAATAAGGAGCTTTATACAAGCTCCTTAAACTTTTATTAGGCTATTTTAAGCCTTTTTTTATTTTTCTGCCTTTCTAAAAATTCCTCTATATTTGTGCCACTGCATTCATTATTGCATTCAGTTTTTAATTTTTGAATGTAAAAATTGCATTCATATTATATAATAATTGTAATAAATTATCATTTTCTAAATAATTCTAAAAATTCTTCTAATTTTTCTTCATTTATATATCTTAATTGAAATTTTTCTTTTTTTATACTATAGCCACAATTATATTCAATTACTAAAATTCTCCTTTTACCACGTTTTCCATAGCCCAAACCAAGACCTAATTTGAAGTGTGTATTTTCAGGCTTTTCACCCACCCATCCATAAATATAATCATCAACATATACTCTAGTTATATCCTTATGAAATATTATTTTTTTATCATTTAATATTATTTTGTCTTCTAAATTCTCTATTTTAAATTTCTTTTTATCTGAATCAAAAATTTCTATTAAACACAATATTGCTATAATAGGAATAAAGCTTAAGGGTAGTATCATTATTTTAATTGAAACATCTCCGAATTTAAGTAAAGTGACTAAAAAGAAACCAATTAATATATAAATAAAAATTAAAAAATACTCCTTAATAACACCACTAATAACTTCTGCTTTTGATGTGTTTTCAAAATTTTGTAATATTATATTTTGCTTGTTTACATTTAATAATCTTTGTGATTTCATATCTTCGGTATCTTTTCTATATCCCATAGAATATTTTTCATACTTTTTTGTAAACTCACTTAACTTCATTTTTGTACTTGGTACTCTTTCATCTTCTAAAAAACTTATCACACGATTGAATTGAAAATATGATACAAATATTCCTATATTTTGATTATCAACTTTTATAAAATAATAATCAGTTATGCCTTTTTTTTGTAATACACTTTCACAAATATCTACATCACTAAAATTGATAACTTTAATTAATTTATATCGTTTTTTGTCTATTTCAATTGCATCTTCTGTATTTTTTTCTATATTCAGTTCGTTAAAATTATATATGATCTTCATTTTCAAAATCTCCTAATTATAACTTTTTCTATAAATTTTATCATCACTTTACAAAAAAGTCAAAATTCTTACATCTCTTCCTCTTCATCAAACCAGTCAAAGCCACTAGAATTTGCCTTTTTTATTGCATATTCTTTCATAGCTTGTTTTGATAAAGTTCTATATCTTCTAATTTTTATTTTAGGTCTATTGCTTATTTGTGGGTTAGAAACCATATTGCTGATAGCAATAATCCCAGAGAAAATGCTATCAACCTTGTTTTCCATTTTATTTTTTTGAATTTCAAAGTTTGTTCTTCCTCTGAATCTTGCAATTTTTTCCTCATAATTTGAAATTCTTTCTCCATACCTTCTGATATTATTTTGGGTAGTCTTTCCTTCAAATTCGTGTTGTCCAGCTCTATATCCGAAGAAATTTTTCGAATTAGTGCCCTCGTATTCACATTTTCTTCCTTCATTTGCTTGTTCCAATCGTATAAATTTTGTAGTACTGTTGGCTCTATCAGATAATAGTTCATCTGCACTACTGATGGAACTACTTGATTTTCTTGTACTATTTTGTTGTTCTCTTTCAATTTCTCTAAATTCATCTTCCATGTTTCCTTTCAAATATTTTTCTTCAAATAATTTATTATCTCTACATTTATATCCTTCTGGAGTGGTATATGTAATATATTTTCTCGTATCTGTCCAATTAACTTGATAACCTAACTTATTCATTGTTTTAACAAAATCTTCTTTACAAGTACTTTCTGTAATAGATAAGTCGATTGCACTTATAAGTTTGAATTTCCAGCTTTCTCCTCTTTCTGCGACTCTGTATTCATTTCTTTTTATATAATTTGTTTTATCTTTTTTAGGAATAACTGAAGCTCCCATTTCTAAACATATTTCATCTGAATAATCTTTTAAATATTGCAAATCTTTTTTGCTCATTTGAATTTTATATCCATTTTCAAATGAAACAGAATTTACAACTAGATGGTTATGTAAATGTTCTTTATCAATATGTGTTGCAACTAATACTTGAAATCCATTAAATGTTTTTGCAAGTTTTAAACCTGCATTATGGACTTGGTTTGGTGTTAAATTATCTTTTGGATTAAATGACTGTATAATGTGTATATATTGCCTACCACCAGTCTTGTTGTATAAATTTTTTGTATATAGCATTTCTTTTAAACAACTCTCTGCCATACAGTCTTTGCCTGTAATTAAATCTGCAGTTGTTTTCTTATCTTGTGTAATATAATTTATAATTCTTTTTATGTTTGCTTTTGAGCTAATTGCTTCAATAACTGCCATATATTAATCACATCCATTCTTAGTTCCCTTAAATCTATTGTTGTAATAACACCTTCATTTGCAAGTCTTGTTAGTTGATTAATATTGTTTCCAATTCTTCTAAGTTCAACATCTATTTTGTCTAATCCATTTATTATAACTATTTTATCTTTTAAGCACGAACTTAATATAAATTTTGTTATTGTCATATCATATTTATTTGCTTTTTTCTCAATTAAATTCTTTTCTTCCTCTGTTAATCGTATATTTATTTTCTTATCTTTTGACATATCAATCCTCCTTGAAATCCCTAAAACAAATTAAAGGGGTTTGGGTTCTCCCAATTTTGCAAGCTCTATTTGATGGTACTTGTACCTACAAATAGGAAGCTTGCAATACTATAAATATTAAAATTATTTAGCACTATTTACAAAATTTAATTGGTTATTTGTTAAATAGTTATTTACTTTTTTAAGTTCATCTTCTTTGAATTTATTAAATACTGATGTATATGTATTTAAAGTAACTGTTACATCTTTGTGTCCCATTAATCTTTGTAAAACTACTGCCGTCATTCCTGCCTCAATACATCTCGTTCCATAAGTATGCCTTAAACAATGTGTACTTATATTTTTAGAACTTGTTTTTAGTTCTTCTTCAAATATTCTTTTTAGTTCTTTATTTATAGCTGATGTTCTTATGTAATTATCATTTGTTGTAAAAATTAAATTGTGTAAATTTTCATTTGCATATTGTAGCTGTTCTTCAAAAATTGGCATTAAAAAATCTGGGATAGGTAAAGTTCTATTACCAGCATAAGTTTTTGTCTTATTTCCTAAAATAATGGCAAATTCTTTATCATTTGTAAGAGTTCTTTTTACATATAAAAGTTTATTTCCTAAATCTATATTTTTTGTGCTTAATGCTAATACTTCTCCAATTCTTAATCCCATATACATTTGTATTAAGAATATGTTTTTATATGGCTCACTTTCTATTGAAATCTTATTTAGATATTCTGTAAAAGCTTTTTGTACATTAATATCTAAGGCTTCTACAACTTTTGTTTGTTTATCACTTTTTGGCTTAATAACTTCATACATTGGGTTATATGTAATATATTTCTTGATTTCTGCTCTACGATATGCTTGTACAAATTGTTCATATAATTTTTTAATATATGAATCGCTTAAATCTTTTATTGAATTTAAAAATTCTTGAATATCATTTTTTGTTACATCTTGAATTTTCATTTCTCCTAGTTTGCTATTTTTTATTTTATTTATAGTCCATTTTAGTCTTGCATATTGCCCACCAGAGATCGTATTGGAAGCAAGTTTTTCTTCTCTAATATCTTCCATAATTTTTACTAACTGGATTCCATTTTTCTCTACATAAATATCATTATTCATTTGATATTTCACTTCGTTTAATTTATTTACAACCTCTTTTTGAGTTTTGCCATATACCGATTTTCTAATAGCTTTTCCATCTTCAGCTATTCCTGATATATATTGACCTATCCATCTTTTGTTTTTTTTGTCTTCAAATATTGTGCCTTCTCCATTTCCTCTTCTTCTTTTTTTCTTCATAATTTTTGTCCTCCATTTTCTTATTTTGATATTTCATTTACTAAACTTGAAATATAATATTCTTTTATATTTTCTATTTTTTCGCATTTTAAAATCTTACCAAATACTTTCTCTAGTATTGGTAAAGTTACTTTATCTAGCAATTCTAATTGATTACTATCACATAATCTTTTTACTGCTAACTGATATAGTTTTATTTGATTTAATAGATTTTCCGGTAAATACTCTGTATTTTGAATGTATACTTTCTTTTGATTAAATATTGCATTATAATTTGATGTTTCTTCTTGTACTAAATTTTCCTTTTTTATTTTTGAATTAATTATATTTAATCTTTCCTTCAATCTGTTATCTCCTATATCTTTATCTATCTCTGTATCTAACTCTTTATCTATATCTATCTCTATTGGACTATTGGGTGGACATTGTCCACTTAATAATTTTTGCTTTTCTCTTTGCTCTCTTTTTTGCTTTGCCCAACCTGTTTCGCTACCTACCATGTTCTCAAATCCTGCTATTTTTAAGCAATTTCCTTCATCTGTATAAATTAAATTTAGCTTTTTAAATAATTCCATTGCAACAATTACAGTATCTCTACTAAAATATTTTGTATCTCTTACTATTTTGTCTGCATCATAAGGAATTATCATTTCTCCAAGTCTTGAAGCTAATTCTCCATTGTTATTTGCAGTCTGTAGGCATAGCATTTGATATAAAACTATATATTTACAGCCATCTTGTTGTGATAATAAAAAATCAATTTCTGCAAGATTAAAGAAATCTGTTTTTAATTTTATCCAATAATATCTTTTTGTTATTTCCATAATTTACTCACTTTCTAGTATTTCTACTCTTTTTCTATTGTTAAAATTAAGGAAAAATGATATACTACTTTTATAAAGATTGCTTAAGTCTTTATGTGGCATTTGTGCAAAAGTTAGCTCGCCAAAGTGTGCTTTTGTATAAATGCTTTTTCTTTTTATATAGCATCAATCCTTTTTTCCATCTTCCATAAAATATAAGCAATTTTTTGTATTTTCCTTGTTTTGCCGATATTTACAGAAGGAAAGTCTGCACGATTAAATATTTCGTTTGTTTTGTTTTCTCCCATATATAAATCTTTTGCAACATCTTTTACTGTTAGCATTTTAAATGGATCTTCTAAGCTCTTCACAGCTTGTTTTACTAATTCTTTCTTAAGTTCTTCACTAAAACTATCATTCATAATTTTTGTCCTCCTTTGAAATTTATTATATCCATTTTGGATAACAACTAAGTAAAAAAATAAACTCTTTTATTTTGTTATAAACCTCCTTTCAAATTTTAGTTATCCGTTTTGGATATTTATATAATAATCCAAAATGGATAATAAGTCAATACCTTTTTCAAAAGTTTTTAAATATTTTTATCCTTTATAAAACTTTGTTAACCTGTTTTCTTTAAAATATCCAGACTTGATTGACTTTCCAAAATGGATATGATAAAATTTAGGCATACGATAGAAGAAGGAGAAAATTAATGAGAATTGGGGAAAGAATTAAATATTTAAGAGAAGCAAAAGGACTTACGCAAAAAGATATTGCTAATAAATTGGGTTTAGAATCTGCAGCAGTATCTAAGTATGAGTTAAATT
>CANQCO010000100.1 GCA_947589705.1 Candidatus Gastranaerophilales bacterium | reverse complement strand
CTCGTAATGTTGACAGAATTACATTCGTAGTTGACGGAGTAAATAATAAAATAATTCCGCCAAATAAATATAAGGACTTAATATATGACAGAAGATAATATAAACGAAAATGAAATAAGAGAAGATGAAATAAATTCAATTCCGACGGAAGAAGAAGTCACTAATTACAGAAAAAACCTTATGACTTTTTTAACGGGCTTTTTAAGTTTTTTGATTTTATCTGCAATTTTTATTATTACGACTATTCCAACAATGAATCATAAACCTGCAATATACCTTTACAGCGAAAAACCAACGCAAGTCAGCATTAAACTTGATAAAGCAATTAAGTATGATATTACAATCCCCAAATATAAAAAGGGCTGGAAGGTTCAAACAGAACCTAACGGCATAATTAAAGACTTACAGCCTAAATATACAAAATGCTCAAAACTGCCTGATACCTTTGGCTTTGAATACGCAAAAGAGGCTTGCGAAAAAAATCAATACCCTTATATTTATTGGGATGGAATTCAGTTAACTAAACCTATACCAAAGAAAGATTACGGCTTTATTGTTAAAAAAGAAGATATGGAAACATTTTTAACCGCTAAGGCAGATGAACTCAAATTTAATGAAGCGGAGAAAAAAGAGTTTGTCCGCTATTGGAGTAAAACGGCACTTGATAAAAATTGGAAAAAATATAAAATATATTTTCTACAAAATGAAGAAGTGCAAAACCTATACCCTCTTTATGTTGAGCCAACACCAGAGAGTATAAACAGAGTTCAAATAATAATATCAAAAGCAAAAAGACATGATAAGCCTTCCGCCCAAACGCTTAACCCAATCGAAAGAAAAGGCTTAACCCTTGTTGAATGGGGCGGAAGTATAATAAAATAATATGATTTAATCTACTTTTTCTTTCATATTATCAGCTAAAATATCCGCAGCAGTTGTGGTTGCAGCAGGTATAACTATACTTGCTCCGGTTTCCTGTCCTTTTAAAAACGGAATGGCTATATAATCGTTTGATATTACTTTTACATTATTTCCAAAAGAATCAGTAGCTATAGGAATATTAGTTTTGAATATTTTTATTTGTATAGCATCAAGTTCTTTTTTTAATTTTGCAACTTGTGCTGCCAGTTCTTTATTTTCGGGATGATTAATTGACTCTGTGTATAATTTATAATATTCTACGCCCTTTGTTTTATATTCAATAGTTAGTTTTGCTTCTCTTATTAAATCCATTATCCTTGCTTCTTCTTTAAAGTTACGTTTAGGTTGATTTCTTAATGATTTTAACTGTTGTTCCAGTTTTGCTATTTCAAAATTATTACCTTCTGTTTGTGCAAGTACTTCTTCTGAACAGAACTGGTATTGGTTAAAATCTCCACCTATGCCTAAAATACCACCCTGCCCTGCCATATTTCCTTCAGTACATTCAATAGCGTCTAAATAAGATTTTATTGCTGCTTGTGTTTCTTCAGGTGATAATTCTTTTATTATAGATGTTTCTATTTTTGAAGTATTAAATCCCGTTGAATTTTTTAGAGCTAAGTTATATCGAAAATTATGAGATTTTGCATATTCTGCCATAGCTTTTACGGCATCATCAACACTTGAATAAGCACTTGAAAATTCACTGTTAGCTTCAACTAAAGGTCTTACCATTGCACTTAATTGCTCATCTGTGTATATAGTTCCATCTATATACAATTTGTCCTGTGCTAATTTTATAAAATCTGATTTCATTTGTGCATTTAATTTTGGCGGTTTTGATGTAATTGCACCAAAAAGACTTCCGTCGGTTATAACATTTTCATTATCTCCGTTTTGTATTTTACTAATTAAATATTCTTTTGTTAATTGCACTTTTTTATCCATAGGCAGCCTTTGTCTTAAAATGGCTTCCTTTGCGTGGGTTGCTTCATGCCTTATTGTATTAGGTAAATCAAAAAAACCTTCTCGATATGAGTTTTCGTTTATAGTTATTTCATGAGTTCCGCTTTGGTAACCACCACCCTTTTTAGCGCTTTCTTGCACAACTTTTATACTTGGACGAAGTTCTTCAGGTATTCCACATTCATCAAAAGCTTCTTTTGCCAAGGATTTTACTTCTGCTTCAATTTCTTCTGTTGATAAAGCAGCACGTCTTTTCCCTTCTGCGGTATTTTTGAAGTTTGTTTTTTTTCTTATTACTTTATCAGCTCTTTCTTTTTTTCCAAATATTAACTTGAATGCGTCTTTACCCCTTTGGATTATATTTGAAGGTTTAAATTGATTTATTGTAGCCTTTAATCCTGTTTTTGTAGTAAATAATGAGATATTTTCTTTTAAGGCGTTTAAATAACTTCCGTTATTTACTTCCGCAGCTATAGCTTCTTTTTGTGCTGCACTTAATGAATTTACCTTTAATTCACTCATTAATTTAGCTTCTTTTGCAACTTTCGCACTTTGCTTTAATCCTAAAGCACTCAATACGGTTCCAACCGTTCCTTGACCAACCGTATTAAAAGATTTTTCCGCTTTATCATATTCTTTATTTTTAATATTTTTAGCTACTTCTATGCAGCCTTTACCCAGCTGGAATACGCTTAATGCACCAAATCCAATACCGAGTATAGGCGTTAATACAGGTATAAGCGAGCACATTGCAGCTGTTGTACCCAGCATTGCTATTGTTATTACAGGATGTTTTACTACTGCAGTTAATGGGCTTAAAACCCCTTTTATAAAGTTTTTACCTGCCTCAGATATATCAAATTTACCATTGTTGGATTTATCAACTTTTTTAATTTCTAAAGTATCTTCTTTTGTTGTGGATGTGTTGGTATAATTTCTATATATTTGGTTTTCTTTAGAAATATTGTAATCGCTGTTTACTTGTATATTTTGAACCATTATCTCATACTCCTTTTATACATAAAGGAGTTTTAGAATTCAAAAGTGATACTTTTTTATATAATTATGAAGAATTTTAAACCGATTGCTTTATTTGTTTTTCAACTTCGGCTAAAGCTGTTCTTAAGTTTGCTCTGTCTTTTCCTGCACCTTGAGCAAAATTCGGACGTCCTCCGCCTTTACCGCCGGTTGCTTGCGCCAGAGTATTTACAATCTGACCTGCATTTATACCTTTTTTGATAAAGCTGTCTGATACTTTAACAACAAAAGTTATCTTATCTTTGTCAACAGAAGCAAGCACAACTACGCTTTCACCGAGTTTAGCTGATAACATCTCACTTCCGAGTTTAACAAGATTATTCGGAAATGCTTCAATTTCAGATATAAAGAGTTTTCCTCCGTTGATATCCTGCGCTTTTGATATAAATGACTGGAACTTAGATTTTGCCTGTTCGGCTTTTAAGTTTTCGATTTCAGTCTGATAGTTTTTGTTATCAACAGCAAGTTTCATAATTCTTTCGCCGAGATCTTCATATTGAACTTTAAAAGAATGTGCCATTTTATCAACGATTTCGGCTTTTCTGCTTAAAAGCTTAATTGCAGTATTACCGCAAACGGCTTCAATTCTTCTTGTGCCTGCCGCTACTGCTGATTCTGAAATAATCTTTGTTAAACGAATCTTACCCGTAGATTTTACGTGTGTACCGCCGCATAACTCAGATGAAATTTCACCCATTTTAACAACTCTTACATCGTCATCATATTTTTCGCCGAATAAAGCCATAGCACCTGACTTTTTTGCCATTTCTATGTTCATTATCGTCGTTGTCTGCTCTAAATCCTCTCCAATCCAGCCGTTAACGATATCTTCAACTTCCTGAACTTCTTCTTTTGTCATAGCACGGGGGAATGTAAAGTCAAAACGGGTTCTGTTTTCTTCAACAAAAGAACCTGCCTGATGAACTTCATCTCCGAGCACTTTTCTTAAAGCAGCTTGAATTAAGTGCGCATTTGAATGGTGGATTGTTATTTCTTTTCTTCTTGCACTGTCAATTGAAGCAATTACCGTATCTCCGACTTTAGCTTCACCATTTATCATCTGTACACGGTGAACAAAAAGTTTATTTACTTTAAACGTATTTAAAACTTCGGCTTTAAAGTTTGCACCTTCAATAACTCCTGTATCACCTACCTGACCGCCCGACTCTGCATAAAACGGAGTCTTATCAAGCATAATATCAATAAAGTCACCTGCTTCAATTACGGCAATAATCTTAGCTTCAGCTGTGTCTTTTTCGTAGCCTAAAAACTCAGTTGAACCGAATTTATTTTCCACATCAACATAAACTAAATCATCGGTCAAACTTATTTTGTGCGCAGCAGCCTTTGCTTTTTCTTTCTGCTTCTGCATTTCAGCTTTATAGCCTTCCGTATCAACCGTTACACCTTTTTCAGCAGCTATTTCAACCGTTAATTCAAGCGGAAAACCGAATGTATCATAAAGTTTAAACGCATTTTCACCGTCTATAACTTTATTATTCTGCATTAAATCCTCTAAAAGCTTATAGCCTCTGTCAAGCGTTATTTTGAATCTTTCTTCCTCTTGTTTTATAACAGTTTTAATCTTATCTGAATTTTTAATTAAATCGGGATAAACTTCTTTATATAAACCAATAACCGTATCAACTATTTCATTCAGGAAAGGAAGTTCTAAGCCTAACAGTTTACCGTGTCTTAATGCCCTTCTCAGTATCATTCTTAATACGTAGCTTCTACCTTCATTCCCCGGCAAAACCCCGTCATTAATCATAAAAGTAACGCACCTTGCATGATCGGTTATAATCCTCAATGAAATATCAGTCTTGTCATTTTGTTTATAAGGAACATTGCTCATCTCGGATACTTTATCCAGTATCGGTTTTAAAAGGTCTGTTTCAAAGGTTGATTCTTTACCTTGAACAACCATTGCGATACGCTCTAAGCCCATGCCCGTATCAACATTTTTCTTATCCAAAGGAGAAAAATTTCCTTCTTCATCTTGAAACAATTCCGTAAATACAAGGTTCCAAATTTCAACCCATCTGTCGCATTCACAAGTTGCGATAGAGCAGTTATCAGAGCATTTTAAGTGTTCACCCAAGTCATAATGAATTTCAGAACACGGTCCGCAAGAACCTGTAGCCCCGGGAGGTCCCCAGAAATTGTCCTTCTTGCCTTTTCTTATAACTCTTTCAGGTGCCACGCCCACATCTTTCGTCCAAATGTTATAAGCTTCATCATCAGTTTCATAAATTGTTACCCAGAGCCTTTTGGGATCTAACTTAAGATAGTTTGTTACAAAATCCCAAGCCCAAGGAATGACTTCTTTTTTATAATAATCACCAAACGCAAAGTTACCGAGCATTTCAAAGAACGTATGGTGTCTCGGAGTTCTTCCTACATTTTCTATATCGGAGTCCTTACCGCCGGCTCTTGCGCATTTTTGGCATGATACCGCTCTTGCAGGGTTATACGGAGGTTTTTCAAGTCCCAAATAATAAGGCAAAAACTGCAGCATGCCTGCCGTGGTTAATAATACCGTCGGGTTATCAGGTACCAAACTAGAACTTGCCACTTCCGTTGATTGGTGTTTATCTCTAAAAAATTTAATAAATGCTTTTCTTATTTCATTTCCAGTTAATGGAGCTGTCATCTTATATTCCTCTAAACTATTTATAAGTATATTTTACAACAAACAAAAAATGAGACTTAAATAAAGCCTCATTTTTTTATGAACTCGTTCGCTTTGCTCAACTCCGCCCTACGGAAATTACGCCATAGCTTTTTCTACTGCTACAGCTACTGCAACCGTTGCACCAACCATCGGGTTATTACCCATACCGATTACACCCATCATTTCAACATGAGCCGGAACGGATGATGAACCTGCGAATTGGGCGTCACTGTGCATTCTGCCCATTGTATCAGTCATACCGTAACTTGCAGGACCTGCAGCAACATTATCGGGGTGAAGCGTTCTTCCTGTTCCGCCACCTGATGCTACAGAGAAGTATTTCCTTCCGTT
>CANQCO010000099.1 GCA_947589705.1 Candidatus Gastranaerophilales bacterium | reverse complement strand
ATATAATAATCCTTAAAATAAAAAAGTATTTCTTGCTAATTTAACCAAAAAATACTTTTTTAATCAATAACCATTTTTACGATTGTTTATCTAATCTAGTGTCGCACTTTACCGCCGACTCATCGTCGCCGTACAAGTGCTCACCTTTTAAAGTTGCCACTCCAAAATTTCGCTCACTTTCCTTATCGCGAAATTTTCTCGGACAATCTATTCTAAACATAGCTAAAGCCGTCATAAAACCGAGCCTTATTTCAATTAATGAAAAAGAATTTAAAAATTATCTCAAAAAATCGAAATTTGTTGAGTTTGATTTTACAAAGGTTAAAAATGATACTTTTGAAATCGTGAAAGCATTAAAAATCTATTCCCTATGGAATAAGGCAGAATTTATTTGTTTTATAATAAGCCATAGCAATAAATTTGGTCTGTTTGATATTTCTGAAGTTATGTATACCGCAAAAAAATATTTTAACAATTATCAAATAGCATCTTTTGAAGATGACAGTTTAAACAATGAAATAGGACTCGGATTTTATAAGGTTTATTAGTAAATTTAAAAAACTTTTGATAAAATTTTGTTACTTGTAAGTCCCATAAATGCCCAATTTGACCGTTTTGGTGCTTAAGATAATTAAGCGCCCTCCGCCTTCTGCTAACTCGTGCTCAAACCCGGTATAAAGCATTGCTTTATTGGGTTCTCATCCCGTCTTACTATAAACCATAAAACAAATACGAAAATCGGAGAGGGCGGGATTGTCTTTCTCGTTCGCAATAAACAGGCTCGGTCAAAACCTCTTCGGTTTTGCCCTCCGCCTTCTGCTCACTCGCGCTCAAACTCGGTATAAAGCTTCGCTTTATTGGGTTCTCATCCCGTCTTACTATAAACCATAAAACAAATACAAAAAACGGAGAGGGCGGGATTCGAACCCGCGGCAAGGTTGCCCCTGCACAAATTTTCGAGATTTGCACCTTAAACCACTCGGACACCTCTCCAATTTATTTCTATTCTCATACAAAAAAACTTTATTAACAATAAATTGTCAAAAAAATTTTTTTGTATTATATTTAAATCAACATTCCCCTTTCGTCTAATGGTAGGACGCAACACTCTGGATGTTGCTATCGAGGTTCGAATCCTTGAGGGGGAGTTTCTAAAATAAAGATAGAATAAGGGTTTCTCGGGTTGCCGAAAATCTTTTTTTATGCCAATTCTTTCAAAAATTTGATTTTCGTGTATTTTAAGTCATTTTTGAAAATGTCATACCAAACTTTTAAATAAATATATATAATCTTGACTGAGAGTAACTCTTAAGATTTATTATATAATATTATCGGAGGTTTTTTTATGAAAAGAAGAGAATTTATTATAAACTCTGCACTTGCAATAGGTGGTACTGCACTTCTTTCAGGATGCGGAAAAAAAGAGCTTATTAAAGCGGAAAATCAAATTGACAGAAGGCAATATAAGGATATAACGGTTCCGCTATTGGGTTTTGGTTGTATGCGTCTGCCTATGGACGGCAATAAAGTTGATATGGTTGAACTGGAAAAAATGACAGAATATGCTTTTAGCCACGGTGCTAATTATTTTGATACGGCATATATGTATGTTGACGGGCAATCAGAGATTGCAATCGGTAAAGTGCTTAAAAAATATGACAGAAGTTCTTTTATTCTTGCGGATAAAAGTCCTATATATAAAATGAACTCACAAAGTGATGTCAGAAAAATTTTTGATGAACAGCGAAAAAAATGCCAGGTAGATTATTTTGATTTTTATATGTGTCATAACATTAATGTAAATTCTTTTGAACAATACAGAGAAGTTAAAATGGTTGAAGAACTGGCAAAACTCAAAGAGGAAGGCTTAATTAAATACTTTGGATTTTCATTCCACGGCACTCCTGAAATTTTAAAAGAGGTAGTAAAAGATTATAAATGGGATTTTGCCCAACTGCAGGTTAATTATTTGGATTGGGATGTAGTAAAAGCACATGAACAGTATGACATAGTTCAAGCGCTCGGCATACCCGTTACTGTTATGGAACCGTTAAGAGGCGGTGGATTAGTTAATTTAAGTGAAAAAGCGCTGGCTAAGTTAAAAGAAAATTATCCTAATGCAACACCTGCCGAGTTCGGTTTAAGATGGGCTGCAAGTCAAAATAACGTTGTAACTGTTCTTAGCGGTATGAGTAATCTTAAACAGATGAAAGAAAATATAGCTGTTTTTGAAAACTTTACTCCTATGAATGAGCAGGAATTAAAAACTGCTGATGACATGGCTAAAATTATCCAATCTCAAGGTGAAATTAACTGTACAGCTTGTAAATACTGCATGGAAGTTTGTCCGAAAGGTATAAACATTCCGGCTATTTTCTCCTTATACAATCAATACAAGGTTACAAAAAGCCCGTTTCATTTAAAAATTTATTATGAAACATTAAGTGACGGCGAAAAAGCAAATAATTGTATAAAATGCGGATTATGCAACAAAAATTGCCCGCAGAATCTGCCTATTCCTGACTTATTGGCGCAGGTTCAACAGGAATATGAAAAAGCTAAGGCAAGTTCATAATGTTTTATAAAATAAGATTAACGATTGCAATTTTAATATTTATAACGGCAATACTTGCTCTTTTGGGAATTTTTTATCCCCTTCACTTATTTGATATTCAAATAGCCCCCTTAATTCAAAGAGTAATTATTGATTTTTCAATTATAAGCGCAGTCTCTATAGGCATATTGCTGTTATTAACAATATTATTCGGAAGAATATACTGTACAACATTATGTCCGTTTGGGATTTTACAAGAATTAATCGCATTCTTTCGAGGTAAAGGGAAGGAAAAAACAAGAAAAAACCTGCCCGTTAAATATTTTATAACTGCAATAGCATTCGGAATAATGATAGGCGGAAGCGCAATTATAATAAGATATATAGAGCCGTATACATATTTTGGTTCCGCTGTAACTTTATCTGTTATAGGTATTATTGCAGTCATTACAATTATTATGCTTTCAATATTTAAAAACAGATACTTTTGCACAAACATTTGCCCTGTCGGATGTTTATTGGGGTTATTATCCAAAATCTCACTTTTTAAAATATACATAAAAGAGGATGACTGTTTATCCTGCGGTATGTGTGAAAGAAACTGTCCATCAGGCAGTATTGAAGTTAATAAAGCTAAAGTGGACAATGAAACTTGTGTTAAATGTTTTAAATGCCTTAATTTGTGTCCTAAAAATGCTGTAACTTACGGTATAAAACCAAAAGAAGAAGTAAAATTCAGCCTTAAAAGACGTGAGTTAATCACCTTTAGCGCTGCCCTTGTTATCTTTGCGGGTGCAATAAAAGCAGGAATTGAAATAGGAAAAACCGCTGCCGGAAAAATAAAAAATATTATTCTGCCTGCAGGTGCTATTGATGCTCAAAGAATGTTCAATAAATGCTTAAACTGTAATCTGTGCATAAATGCATGCCCGAATAAAATCTTAACAAAAGCCGATAAAGACTTTGGTGCGGTGCATATTGACTACACAAAAGGCGAAAAATACTGTAAGTACGACTGCAGGGAATGTGCAAAAGTTTGTCCTTCAGGTGCAATAAAGAAAATCCCGCTAAATGAAAAGCAAAAAACAAGAATTGCAATGGCTGTAATAAATCCTGATAAATGCACTAAAAACGGAGTTTGTATAAATGTATGTCCTGTACATGCAATAACAATGGAAGAAAATCAAAGTGCAAAGGTAGATGCCTCAAAATGTATAGGCTGCGGAAGGTGTAAAACTGTTTGTAATTCAGGGGCTGTTGAAATATTTGCAATAAATGAACAGCAAAGAGTATAATCTTTTTAAAAGGAGAAAAATATGTCGCTTGGAATAACAGAAATTACTTTAATAATTATTGTAATATTGCTTTTATTCGGAGGTAAAAGAATACCTGAACTTGCAAGAGCTTTAGGTAAAGCCTCTTATGAATTTAAAAAGGCAAAAGATACAATTAAAAAAGAAACAGACGAAATCAAAACAGCTATAGAAGAGTCGCAAGAACCACCGACAGAATTTAAGAGTGATGAAATCTAATAATGAGCGATGAAGAGAAAGATGAAAGTTTAATTTCTCATCTTGAAGCATTAAGAGGAACTCTGTTGAAATGCTTTGTTTCTCTTTGTGTTGTTCTTCCTTTTACCTTCTTTATTGCGCCAAAGGCGCTTAACTGTTTAATGAAAATTTTAATCGGAGCAAATAAGGTTACTTTTAATTATTTTTCTCCGACGGAAGTTTTTCTTTTACAGATAAAAATGGCTATTGTTATTGATTTGTTTATATGTTTTCCTTATATTGCAAAAAAAATATGGGATTTTATCCTGCCTGCCCTATACGATAATGAAAGAAAATTTATAAAGTCTATAGTTTTTTTATCCAGCGGGCTTTTTATCTGCGGAGTATTATTTTGCTTATTTTTTATCCTTCCTTTAATAATAAATTTCGGAATGAGTTTTCAAGCTGTAAATATTCAAGCGGTATTTGGTATTTCAAATGTAATTAATTTATCACTATGGCTAATGGTTGTTTTCGGATTAATGTTTCAAATGCCGTTAATAACTCACTCGCTAATAAAATCAGGAATTATAGATTATGAAACGATTGCGGATAAAAGGCCGTATATTGTTGTTATATTATTAATCATAGCGGCAATTTTAACTCCGCCTGATATTATCAGCCAGATAATGCTTTTTGTACCTTCATACAGCTTATTTGAACTGGGACTAATCTTCTCAAAAAGGAGTAAAAATGAGTGATAAATATATAGATATAGATTTTGCAAAACTTGATATTGAACGGCAAAAAAGAAGAGGATGCTCAGAAGCTGTTTTCTGCGAATGCAAAACGAATGTTCAGCTTATTGAAATTTTTAAAACATTTAAATCTAAAGGTCAAAATGTTTTGGGCACTCGTGCTTCAGCCGAGCAGTATGAGGCGCTGAAAAATGAATTTCCTGATATACAATATAATGCACAAGGCAGAGTATTAACTCTTATTCACAATAAAATTGAAAAAATAGGCGAAATCGCTGTTTGTACAGGCGGAACGGGCGATATCCCCATTGCTGAAGAAGCCTCAGCTACAGCTGAATTTTTCGGAAGTAATGTCACAAAATACTATGATATAGGAATTGCAGGCATACATAGGTTATTTGATAAGATAGATAATATTAAAAAAGCCAATGTAATTGAAGGGGCTTTAGGCGGTATATTAACGGGACTTGTTGATATTCCCGTTATTGCAGTTCCGACTTCCATAGGTTACGGGGCTTCATTTAAAGGTTTATCAGCACTTTTGACTATGTTAAATTCCTGCGCAGAGGGAATGACTGTAGTTAATATTGATAACGGATTTAATGCCGGCTACAGCGCAAATCAAATTAACAGAAAAATCAGTCTTGCTAAAAAGGAGTAATTATGGATTTATATTTTGAATGTTATAACGGAATTTCAGGCGATATGGCGGTAGCAGCTTTAATTGATTTAGGTGCAAGCAGGGAAAAGCTTGAAAAAGCGCTTATATCAATGGGGCTTAATGATGAATTTAGTTATGTAATTTCTAAAAAATCAGTTAATGCAATTACGGTATCTGATTTTGATGTTATTTTAAAAAAACATGAAATGCACCATAGTGAACACCATCACGAACACAGAAATCTTAATGATATAAATTTTATTATAGATAAAGCTGATATTTCTGACAGTGCAAAAAAACTTGCAAAGAAAATTTTTAAAATAGTAGCAGAGGCGGAAAGTAAAGTCCACGGCAAAGACATAAATGAAGTACATTTCCACGAAGTCGGGGCTATTGATTCCATTGTTGATATAGTTAGTTTTTCGGTACTTTTGGATGATTTATCTCCCGATAAGGTTTATTTCTCAACCTTAACTGATGGGCAAGGCTCTGTAGAATGTCAGCA
>CANQCO010000098.1 GCA_947589705.1 Candidatus Gastranaerophilales bacterium | reverse complement strand
TGTAGCGCACCTACGGTGCTACCTCTCCTCAAACGATTATCAATCGTTTTCGTCGGCAGAGTCAAGCTGCGCTACATCCCGATACATATTATCCAGTTTTCAATGAGCTTGGGACCAAGCTGCTACATTTCCTATTTTAAAACGGAAAAAAAATTTTTAAAAGTATTTTATAAAATAAATTATAATAATCCTTCCGCAAGCATAAATCTTCCTGTTGGTATCACTTTACAATAATGACTTAAAGATTCAACAAAACATTTATTTTCACAAAATCCGCCGGATAAATATAATTTCTCAGGTTTTTTAGCAAATATCCATGCATTATATGCAATACCGTGAATAAACTTTGCAAGAGCAGTTTCAGGGTTATAACCGTTTGCAATATCATCCATAATTCGCTCCAAACCAAATATTCCGCACGTTATCACATATTTATCATCCTGATATTTTAATTTTTTGATATCAACATTATAAAATTTAAGGAGCATTTCTATTGTAGCCCCTGTTGAGCTTGAACAGCTGCTGTTCCAATCAAGGTCTTTAAACTTACCGTTTTTAAATACAGCCCATTTGGAATCTCTGCTTCCCATGTCCAAAATTAAACAATCTTCTTTATACTTTTTTCTAAATCCCTGAATTAATGCAATTACCTCATTTTCATAGTCATTTTTAGAATTAAGCATACTTAAAGACATGTGTCCCGTGGCTTTATCAAATTTGAAATTCATATTTTTCAATTCATTTGATGGTAAAACATAATATTTACAGTCATTTTCTGTTTTGTATAAGTATTTTTCAAAATCTGACATTAAATCAGAATCAGTTTTTTCAATTATTTTAGACCAAGTCGTACCCGCATCAAGAACTATATTAATTTTTTTCATCGCAACCTCAAAAATGCTTCTATTTTAGCTCTTGTAGAATTTGTAGCAATATCATCTATATCAATAAAAAGTCCGTTATACTTATCTGCCAAATACTTAGCAAGCTGTGCTTTAGAACAAAACGACTGAGAATAAAAAACAGTAGGAACATCCTTATCAATAAACATTTCAAGTTCAATATCCGCAGGCGACATAGCTTCTACACACCTTGTCCATCCGTACAGATGAGTTTCATCAGGAAACAACTCCAATATGGACAAGTCATTAGGCGGTACACCCCAAAATCCGAATTGAGCCTTGCACTGTTCGTAATTATTTCTTATAGGTTCATATATCCCTTTTGTGATTAATTCCACTTTCTGTCTTAATGGCATATTAGAAGTTGATATACAAATTTCTTTTCTGTATGTTTTCTCTTCAAAAATACTTGATAAGATATTAAATCCAAAATCTTTTAATACTTCATAACAAAACCAACCGCTGTCACATTTATCTTTTCCAACAGGGGCAAGAATAACAGTTAATTCATCCTTATAATGAAAAGCATTGTTAACAATATTTTTTATTATTGCACAATAAGATTCCGGCAGTATATTTTGTTTAACAGCCCCGTAATCAATATCCAAATCAATCCATTGCGCTATCGGATACAATTTTTTATATTTATTTATTAATTCAGGGTGCGGATAACCCCAAAATCCTATTTTATTTTTTTCTTTCATAAATAAATTATAATATAAATGGTTTTTTATTTTTTATGCGTGTATAATTTTTCTATGGCAGAATTATTTGAAAAAACCATAAAATCAGAAGAAACATACAACGGTAAAGTTTTTAAAATTACCAAAGATGATGTTGAATTATCTGACGGATATAAAACGATAAGAGAAGTAGTGCATCATAATGGCGGAGTTGTTATAGCTGCCGAGATTGATAATAAAATTATTATGGTTAAACAATTCAGATATCCAATAGCTCAAGCAATATATGAGCTTCCTGCAGGTAAACTCGATAAACAAAATGAAAGTATTATTGAAGCAGCAAAAAGAGAATTGGAGGAAGAATCGGGATACATTGCAAATGATTGGCAGTCTTTAGGTTTTATTTGGACAACACCCGGATTCTGCACAGAAAAATTATATCTTTTTAAAGCTCAAAATCTTTCTTTTGTAGGTCAGCATCTTGATAAAGGTGAAATCCTAAATTATGAACTTATCGAAAAGAATAAAGTATTTGAAATGATAAAAACAGGAGAAATTAACGATTCAAAAACTATATCCGCATTAATGAGGGCTTATAAAATATGATAAAAATGGTTGTAACGGATATAGACGGAACAATATATTCCCCCAATATCGGAATAAAACCCGAAGTAAAAGAATGTATTAAAAATTTACAAAAAAGCAATATAATAGTTGCAATTGCAACCGGCAGGACATACGGAAGCGCTAAAGCAGTTGCAGATATTATAGGAATAAAATGCCCCCTAATTTGCTATCAAGGCGGACTCGTTAATACTTATGAGGGTGAAATTATTGATGTTAAATATTTAAACCCTAAAATAGCAAAAGAAATTATCAAAGACTTTAGAAATCGCAATATACATTTAAATGTTTATGTTGAAGATACTTTATATGTTGAAGATGATGATGAATATATAAAAGATTATATCGGAGATAAAGGAATAGATTATTTTAAAGTAGATTCCTTTGAAGAACTTGATTTTAATAAACTAAATAAATTGCTTGCAATTAAATATGATACAAAATTTATAGACAATTTAATAAAGGAACTTCAACAAAAATACCCCGATATATATGTAGTTAAATCAAACAATTACTTTTGTGAAATAGCCAACAAAGAAGCGACAAAAGGTAATGCCATAAAGATTTTAGCTAAAAAATACGGAATAAATATTGAAGAAGTAATGGCAATTGGTGATCAAAATAACGATATAGAGATGGTAACGACAGCAGGTATAGGTATTGCCATGGGCAACGGCACCAATGAGATAAAAGAATCTGCTGATTTTATAACAGATACGGTAGAAAATAACGGTTTTATTAAAGCGGTTAATAAATATGTATGGGGGCAAAATGTATAGAATCGGACAGGGATTTGATATTCATAAACTTGTTGACAACCGAAAATTTGTAATAGGCGGTATAACTATTCCTTATCATAAAGGACTACTTGGACATTCCGACGCTGATGTTCTTGTTCATGCCATAATTGATGCACTGTTTGGCGCTTTAGCCCTCGATGATATAGGTTCTCATTTTCCTGATAATGATTCAAGATATAAAGATATAAACAGTCTTGAACTTCTAAAAGAAGCATATAGGCTCGTAAAACAACATGGCTTCATAATAAATAACATAGATAATACTATTATTATAGAAGAACCAAAAATGAAACCTTTTATTCCGTTAATGAGAGAAAAACTCGCACAAACTCTTGATATAGATAAAAATTTAGTATCAATAAAAGCCAAAACAATGGAAGGAATGGACTCTGTTGGAGAAAAAAATTCAGCTATGGCTCAAAGCATAGTTTTATTAGTTAGAAAGGAATCATAATATGAAAATAAATTCTGTTAATAATACTTTTAGTTTTAGCAGAGCAATAAAAATTAATTCTGTTTCTAATCCTGAACTTGATAGAAATTCTTATAATATTGATAAATGTACAAAAGAAATAGAAAATGTATTAAATAATAGAACATCACATTATAATAAAAGTCAGACTGAAAGACTTAAAGAATTTTTTATTAATATTTTAGGCGATTATGACGGAAATAATCTTGTTTTATTTAGAAAAATAAAAGATGGTACTATTGTTCTTTTATCAGGAAAAGACGCTGAAGATATAGAAAGATTTGAAGAACATAACAAAAAAACTGACAAAAAAGAAAATACTTTCCAAAAAAAAGACAGGATGATACTGAAAAGATTAGAAAATGGGATTGATTATAAACCGGAAACTACATTAACATTTTTATCAACAAAATTAAAACCTGAAGATAGAACAATTGAACAATTAGAAGGGAAAAAACCTATTTATACCAAATTAGATTATATAATATATTCAAATTTGGTATATTCATATACAGAAGCAAAAGACGGATTTATCTTAACAGATTCAAAAGAGATTACAAAACCGAATGGACAAAAAGTATTTAGAAATGTAGCTTATGAGCAAAAAGAATTAAAGCTGTAATTAGGCTTGAGTAATTGAAATACTTGTAACACCGGAATTTCTTGCTTCATCCATAAGTTTAACAACACATCCGTGAGTAGCATTATCTTCGGTCATGATTAAAAGCCCGTCAGGATTGTCTTTAGATTTTTCGCTGATAAACTCAGCAAGTTCACTCGGTTGTATTTCAACATCATCAACAAAATATTTATTATCAGAAGTAACAAGAACTTTAAGGAGTTTAGAATCTTTTATTTCATCTTGGACTTCAATAAGATTAGGTACGGCAAGATTTAACCCCTGCTGATCCAATAATGGTGCAATTACCATCATAATTATAAGCAATACCAAAAATATATCCGTTAAAGGTGTAATATTAATTTCGTTGAAAGTTTTTCTTTGTCCCGCCATAATTATAATTCCTTATTCATCCCAGTTATAATCCTGAGTTTTAGTAGTAGAAGGTAGTTGTTTAACTAAAGGTTTTTTTTCGTTATCCTGTGCATTTTTTTCTAAACTGCGCTGTTCTTTTTTTGTTAAAGGTTCACCGGCAACAACTAATTTAGAATATTCAGCCTCTTGAGCAGCTTGCATAATTTTAAGGATTTCACTGCTTTTAGTTTCAGTATCCGCTTTAACGACTACTTCAGGTTTTTCAAGTGATGGTTTTAAGGCAAGCATTTCATTGACTAAATTATCGGAAGAAATCGGTTTTCCGTTAATATAGTATTGACCGTTTTTAGTAACGGAAATAGTAGCATTTTTTTGTTCAATAGAAATACCGCTGTTTATTTCAGGGATATTAATATCATTATCAACCGATTGAAAAGAGGGAGCTATTACCATCATAATAATAAGCAATACCAGAAAAATATCGGTTAAAGGTGTAATATTAATCTCAGTAAACAGAGTTTTTTTATTATTTGAAGAATTAGAAAATGCCATTTTTGATGTCCTATACTAATGCTTTCGACTGAACTTTTTCTTCTGAGTCGGTAAAACTCAAGAACAATAATTTAATAAGCTGAAAATCATCTTCGTATCTTTTAACGGTGGATTGAAACAAGTTATAAAGAACAACAGCAACAATAGCGACACCAAGACCGAAAGCTGTAGCAATAAGAGCAGAACCTATACCCATAGCAACAGCGGCAGATTGATTTCCCTGAGAAGCTAAATCTTGGAAAGTATAAAGTATTCTTACAACCGTACCAAACAAACCTAAGAACGGACAAACACCACCTACTGTACCTAATATTGTTAAATATTTTTCCAGCTTTCTTGTTGCTAAGTTAGCGGAAATATCAAAAGAACGTGAAAATCCCATTTTTTGTTCCGAAAAAATTCTGACAGCTTCTTCCGCAACTTCACCAATAACACCGCCCAGCTGAATACTTAAACTTTTTGCGGCTTCTAAACGATTATTAACGAGTTCTGTTTTAAGAGATCTTATAAATTTAACAACATCTCTTTTATTCTTGTTGTAGAAGTTAAACCTGTTAATAGCAACAGCAACAGTAAGGATTGAACATAATAAAATCGGTAAAAGTACCGGCCAATCCATCTGAATTGAATGTAATAATAATTCCATAATTTATTTCCTCTTTTCTAATTATATTTCTAATGACAACATCTTTAGTACATTGACGCATCTAACACATTGTAATCAAATGTAAATTGAATATCTACACTGTTACCTCTAAAATCAGGCGGAAGCGGTCTAAAGGGTGCCGTAAGTTTAACCGCATTAATAGCAGCATTATCAGCGGCAGGTAATCCGGAAGATTTATGAACACCAACGGACAATAGTCTACCGTCTTTACTGATTTTAAATAATAGAACAACACGTTTACTTTCATTACCTTTAGGCGGATCCCAGTTCATTTTAATACGTCTTTGAAGTTCTCTCATATAAGGACCAAAATCTGGTTCTTTAATTGCATCAATACCCGGTGCACCATTTGGA
>CANQCO010000097.1 GCA_947589705.1 Candidatus Gastranaerophilales bacterium | reverse complement strand
GAAAATTTAAAAGGGGCAAACACGGGCGTAATTTTTTCGAATATAGACTACGTAAACAAAGACGGAACGATTTTCATCGATCGGAGCGAATACTACGGGAAAGTGGACTATGAAATCGAATATGAAGTAGACGAAGTGGAGCCGGGAACCAAAAGTTTTCAAGACTTCCTCTCTTGTCATCAGATTCCCTATAAAGAATCCATTCGTAAAAGCAAACGAGCTTTCGAAAATCGAAAATAACCGTTTTCAAACAAAAAGACGATCCATGAACATCGTCTTTTTTTATTTCTCGCTTTCAAGAAAAACCAAATATTCACTTATTTTCGAATCGTTCGATGATTTTCGCAACCAACGGATGTCTGATGACATCCGAAGAACCGAATTCAATCACACCGACTTCCGAAAGATCTTTTAAAATTTCCGCTGCGATTTTCAATCCCGATGTTTTGTGAACCGGAAGATCCACTTGAGAACAATCTCCCGTAATGATCATTTTGGAATTGACGCCCAAACGAGTCAAAAACATCTTCAGTTGATCTTTCGTCGCATTTTGCGCTTCATCCAGAATAATCACCGATTTTTCCAAAGTCCGTCCTCGCATATAAGCAAGCGGAGCAATTTCCAAAACTTGCTTTTCGATCAACGTATTGGTTTGTTCTACTCCCAATAAGTCGTACAAGGCATCATACAAAGGACGCAGATACGGATCGACTTTCTCTTTGAAATCTCCCGGCAAAATGCTGTCCTTTGTGTCCAAGACCTCATTGACACGCTTTGCAGAAACAAGTGCACGTGGCATGAGGATGAAAATCATGATAAGAAGCATAAACGCCATCACAACTTGCATGGCATAACTCATAAACTCTGTCATTGCACCAAGTTTTGCTGGCGAATCCACAATGTATGCTCCAATCCAATAGATGGCAAGCGAAAGTCCGCTTATAAGAAGATTCATGCCTGGGTTCATAATCCCCATCACACGTGTTGCAAACAAGTTGTTTTTGGTCAATGCGTCATTGCATTTTTCAAACTTTTCGTTTTGAAAATCTTCAGCATTTGCCGCACGAATAACTCGAATCCCCGTCAAGTTTTCTCGCGTCACGCGGTTCATGTTGTCGGTGAGAGTTTGGATTTTCTTGAATTTTGGGATTGCAAAAGATGTCGAAATCACGACAAGCAAAATCAAAAAACAAATTGCCACTGCCGTTGCGGTCGTCCATTGCCAACTGACATTGACAATTTTTGTGACCGCCCAAACTGCCATGATTGGCGCTTTGAGAAGGGCCTGCATGCCCATGGCAATGAAAAATTGGACATTCATGATGTCGTTTGTTGTGCGCGTGATCAAACTTGCTGTGGAAAACCTGTTGATTTCCGCAAGAGAAAAGCCTTGAATTTTGTCATAAACCTTTCCGCGAAGCGTGAAAGTCAAGCGCGAAGCAATGTTTGAAACAAACAGCCCGACCAAAATTGCACTCCCCAAACTGCCAAGCGCACAAGCAAGCATAAGCCCGCCATTTTGGAGAATGAAATTTGTATTTGAACTGCCCATCGTCAATTCTTTGACCATTGCGCCTGTATATTCTGGCATTTTAAGGTCCAAAAAGACTTGAAGAATCACAAGCCCCAAAATTATTGTCAAAAAAAGATAGTCAATTTTTTTGAAATTTTTCAGTAATTTAAACATGATGTCACCCATTTTTCGTTTTGATAATAGTTTTCTACAAAAAAATTTGCTACATCAAAACAATTTATTATAAATCAAAAATTGTTTCTTTGCAACAAATTTTCATATGAGAGATGTGCGATTTTTGTTTATTCTTTCACAGTTTTAAAATTTCCCAAGCAAGTTTTGGCAATGTCTGAGACAAATCCCAAATTTCTGTGTCAAAGCCAAATTGCGCATCATAACTTTCAGAAAGTTCACAATGTGACAAACTTGAAATTGGCGGGCGTTTTTCTCCGCATAGTTCACCCTGCCCTTTTGCAAAACAACTGTCAAACATCCCGGACAAGGCTCCAACAAGCGCGCCTTTTTTTAAGGACGTCTCAATTTCGACTGAACAATATGAATGCAAAACGCTTTCATGTGAATTGTTGAAGTCTCCATAAAGACCGCCAACGTGACCGCTTTGGACATTGCTTGTCGTGATTTTTCCAAGAGCATAGTTGTCATGCGTGGAGCCTCTTCCAAGTCCCACAAGCCCACCGACTGTCGCCTGTTCGGCATTGCTTACAGAAATCGTGGAGTTTGAGAAATTTTCAAAAATTTCGGATTTTCCAAAGTCCTTTCCATTCAGTCCTCCGACTGTGGCCGATTTTGCCGACAAGATCTCAATCTCCCCGACAAATGCGCTTTTTGCGACTTTGCTTTTCTCTTGATTTGCGCCAACAACTCCGCCAACAGCAACATCGCTTTTTGATTGAACTGAAATTTTCAGACTGCTTTGGCAAGAAATCAAACTGCCTCTGTTGTCCCCAACAATCCCGCCAATTGTTTTCCCTTCAAGCACAGAAAGTTCGCCTGTCACAAAACAATTTTCAATTACGCCAAAGTTTTGACCAGCAATCACTCCAAAATTGCCTGAACTTTTGATGTTCATGTTCACTTCAACTGTCAAATTTTTCAATTCGCCATGATTTGAACTCAAAAAGGCTGTTTTTATGTTTGAAATTTTGTGGTCTTTTCCATCAAGACTTCCATAAAAATCCACCCCTTCCCATTTTTCTTTGGAAAGGTCAACATCTTTTTCAAGCACAAAATCATGATATGGAGCGTTTTTCAACAAAGTTTGCAATTCGTTTGAATTTGAAATGGAAATTGTTGTTGGAATGATGTAGAAAGAAAGCAAAAACAAAACAAGATTCATCACGCCCAAGCCAATCAAAGACAAAAAGAGAGCACTTTTCTTTTTTGACAAAGTTCGCTTTTTGATTGTATAAAAAAGCAAGTTTCCCCCGGCAACACAAGCAGAAAAAATCATAAAAACAATCAACCATGTTTGAGAGAAATATAAATACACCTCTTTTGGCATGGCAATGGAAACAATCAAGAGAAGCGTTGCAAATCCGAGCGGGAAAAACTCCAAAAAGCCAATCAAAAATCTGCGCAAAAAGGCGGATTTTTTGGCACTTTTGAGCACTTTTTCCATTTTTTGAGTGTCGTGACTTGTGGAAAATTCTATGTTTGAAAGTTTGCCCGAGCGCTCCGCAACATCAATTGCGCTGATTGAACTTTCCAAAGAAAGCCCCATTGCAAACAATCTCATGTCAATTTTTTTGATAAAATCCACAAATGTGTCAAAATCTTCAATTCGGTCAAGTTCGTTGATATATTTTTCAAACGGCTGAAGTTGCATTTGAAAATAATCTGTCCCTTTTTTTGAAGAAAGCCCATCTTGTTTTTCAATTTCAAGCAACACTTGTCTGTTTCTGAGTAAGAAATTGGAAAGTTTTTCTTTGAGTTGCACCTTGTCCAAAAGGTCCGGGCGCAAATCATTTTTTTCTCCCTCATACATGCTGTTTTTGCTGACAATGGCGCCATACATTTCATCATGAGCGTCATCGCCAAGTTCCAAAAGGGTTTCCCATTCTGGCAAATCCGATGGCTTGACTTTTGAAACAATGAGTTCTTCATCACTTCTGCAATGGCACTTGATTTGGATAAGTTTCCAATAAAGTTCAACTTTGTTTTCATTTTCTTTTGAAATTGCAATGGAAATATATTTTTCGGCGACCTTGAAAAATCCCATTTCTTGAAATTGAAAAGCAAGTTTTTGCAAAATCGTGCACAAAGCGGACTGTTCTTGAATGTATGAAACATAAAAATCAATTTGTTTTTGAGCCTCTTCCAAGTCAAGAAACGCAACAGGCACAATCATTTCAATGACCGCCGAAACAAAGGCCGTTCGCGATTTTTCATTGAGAAACTTAAGCATATTTTCAACTTCTTCACGGTTGCGATAAGAAAGTTTGTCTTGCGAAGTTTTGAATTTTCGAAGCATCAAAGCAATGTTGCTCTCTTCATGGCCCATGTCGAGTTGCAAAATTTTGGAGTAATATTCTTTGTCGTCACTTTTTTGAGCAAGAAGAAAATAAAATTGCACAAATCTGTCCACATCTTTGGCGTCAAAACATTTTTCCACATTTGAAATCAAAGTTTCGTCAAGGCTTTCAACGGCTTTGTTCTCTGCACTCAAAATGAAATTCTCACGATTTGGCGTTTTGAATGAGGCAAGATAGAGCAAAAAGTTGTTGTAGAACTCCACTTCGTCAAGTTCTTGGACAAGCATCTCCCATCGGTCAACAAAATTCTCGGCGAAGCCCTTGTTGGCATATCTCAAAATGTTCTCAAGCCTTTCTCTGTCCGAAAAGTTTGAAATTTTTGAAAAGAATTCATCCTCTGTGCGAATTTTTTTGTCGGAAAGCAATTGTGCAAAAAGGAGTTCGCTGTCATATGGGTCTTTTTCAAGTTCTGCTTGCGTCAACTTTTGTGCTGTGGCAAAATCTCCGTTTTTCAAACTGATGAAAATCCATTTTTTCTTAGAATGAGAACTGCCCGAAATGTTCTCCACCTCATAATGTCCAAGTTCCATCGGCTCGACACTTTCCACGTCAACATATTGCCTTTTTTGAGGCTTTTCGTTTTGAATTTGAATTGTGTCAATTTTTGCAAGTTCTTTTTTGCTGTTTTCAATTTCTTTCAAAATCCGAACTTCCAAATCTTGAGCAAAGGAAATGGAAAATGTGTTCAAAACATTTTTGCTGCCAGAAAATTCTTTTGGCAGATCGTCCAATTTCATGTTTTTGCTGTCGAGGCAAAGCACAAAACTTGATTTTGTCTTGTGATGTTGTGAAATTTGATAAAAATATCTGTCCGCAACTGTTTTTGAAAAAGCGTCATCAGTGTTGTCCAATGCGCAAAAAACAAAAACTTTTGATGTTTCAAGCGCACGAAAAACACTTTCTTCACTTTGTTTTTTTGAAAATTCTTCACAATCAAAGACGGAAAGTTCGTGAGCATTCAAGATTTTCAATATCTCATTTTTGAAGGCTTGTTTGACGTCCTCATTTTGTCCAATCACAGACACAACACAGTCAAAAACGCGTTTTGATGTGACAGCGTCATAATTTTTTTTGATTTTTTCTGTCCGCCTTGCAATTTCGTTGTAGGTCTTTGCATTTTCTTGTGGCGCAAGAGAAAGCGCTTTTTGAAAGTCCGCTTCGTCACCCAAAAACGAAATTTTGTCGCCAAAAAAAGATGGGCGATTGAACATCCCTCGCCTGTTTTGAAACAACACAATTTTGTTTTTTGCAAGCGCCCTTCCAAAAAATGCTTCAAATGACATTGGATAAAGCGAAATGACTTTGTCAAATTCTTCTTCCGCTTTTTCAAACTGCAATTCTCGCAAAAGGTCATTTGCTCGTGCAATCAAAAATGCCTCATCTTTTGAGGCTTGCTCGTCAACATAAAGTGTTCCACAAAACAAGCATTTGACCATGTTTTGCCCAACAACTTCATAGTTTTTTCCACCACAATTTTTGCACGCGCGTTCTCTCATTTGCTGACCTTTTTCTAAGCCTTTTTGCTTGGCTTTTTCTTGAGATATCCATTCAACTCTTGATTATATTTTTCAAACTCGGCAATTTCTTTTTCTGTCACGCTTGGCGGCATCTCTTCCAGCACACGATCAAAGTCCAAATTTGAAACAAGCACCACTTTGTCAGTCGCAATTGCTTGCAAAAGTGGCTCATCTTTTGCGCGGTCACAGAGTTCTTCCAAGTCCGCGCCACTATATTTTTCTGTTTGCGCAACAATGCGGTCAACATCAAAGTCCTTTGTGACAGGCACGCCTTTCATGTTTTTTTCAATCATAAACTTTCGCGCTGGGGCATCTGGAAGTGGAAGATATATCTTTTGAGAGAAACGTCCCGAGCGCATTGCGGCGCTGTCGATGTCCCAAGGTCTGTTTGTTGCGCCCAACAACAACAAGTTTGGATTTCTTCCCGCAAAGCCATCAATTTGTTGCAAAAATTCATTTACACGCTTGTCGTTGTGGGTGTCAAGTCCGCGTTTTCCAATCAAACTGTCCATTTCATCAATAAAGATGATGGCGCGATCTTGTTTGTTGGCTTCTTCAAAAAGGGAGTTGATGTTTTTTTCGCTGTCG
>CANQCO010000096.1 GCA_947589705.1 Candidatus Gastranaerophilales bacterium | reverse complement strand
TTCCATCTTAATACGGATTATGTTATTAAAAACGGTGAAGTTATTATAGTTGATGAGTTTACGGGCAGACTTATGGAAGGAAGAAGATGGTCTGACGGACTTCATCAGGCGGTTGAAGCTAAAGAGGCCGTTCAAATTCAAGATGAAACTCAAACTCTTGCAAGTATTACTTTCCAGAATTTATTCAGATTATACCCGAAATTATCCGGTATGACGGGTACTGCTATGACAGAAGAAGCAGAATTCGGCAAAATATATAATCTGGAAGTAACAAGAATACCAACAAATAAAACGGATATCAGAATTGACCTTCCCGATATTATTTACAAAACAGAAAGAATTAAGTATCTTTCCGTAGTGGACGAAATAATTAAAATGCACGAGCAGGGCAGACCCGTTTTAGTCGGTACGATAAGTATTGAAAAATCCGAACTTGTATCTGACATTCTTAAGAAAAAAGGAATAAAACATAATATTCTTAATGCGAAACATCACGAAAAAGAGGCATATATTATCGCTCAGGCCGGCAGATACGGGGCAGTTACAATAGCAACAAACATGGCAGGACGAGGCACAGATATTCTCTTAGGCGGCAACCCCGAATACCTTGCTAAGCAAGAGCTTGATTCTAAAGGGATAACACCTGAAAATACTCCCGATTACGAAAAAGTTAAAAATGAAGTTCTTGATAAGACAAGAAAAATAACGGAGGAGGAACATAAAAAAGTTGTTGAAGCAGGCGGACTGCACGTAATAGGGACGGAAAGACATGAATCCCGCCGTATTGATAACCAGTTAAGAGGCCGTGCTGCAAGACAGGGCGACCCGGGTTCCACAAGATTTTTCCTCTCACTTGAAGACAGCTTGATGAGAATTTTCGGCGGTCAGCAGATTATTACTTTAATGAACTCCTTCAACATTGAAGAAGATATGGCTATTGAAAATAAAATTATTACAAGACAAATTGAAAGAAACCAAAAGAAAGTTGAAACTTTCCACTTTGATGCAAGAAAAAGTGTACTTGAATACGATGATGTTATGAATTTACAAAGGGAAAAATTCTATGCACAAAGAAATCGTGTTCTTGAAAATACCGATTTGCATGAAGATATTATGTATATGATTGAAAGAGAAGTAGACAGGCTCTTAAAATCGTATATTGCCCCCGGCATGAACCCTGATGAATATATTTACGAGGATTTAGTTTCTCTCGTTAAGGAAATTCATTCAGTCATCCCGCAGTTATCAACTATTGAAGTTAAAGATATTCAAGGGCTGAAGTTTGAAAATGTATACTCAAAAATTAGAGATTTTGCACTTGATGCATATAAAGAGCACGAAGAACAAACGGTTAATTTCTATAACCAAGTAGCCGAACAATACAATTTAGCGCAGGAAAAAGAAGTGGCATTCAGCAATAATAATATTATGCGCCACTTGGAAAAAGATTTATTATTAAGAATTGTCGATAATAAATGGATTGACCACTTGCATAATATTGATATGCTCCGTGACGGTATCGGATTAAGAGCATACGGACAAAAAAATCCGCTGCTTGAATACAAAAAAGAAGCATACGATATGTTTAACAATATGATGTATGAAATTCAAAGCGATACCGTAAAACACTTGTTCAGAACAAAATTCGGCATACAAATTGTATCACCCGATCAAATGAACCGTCCCGAAGAAATTATTATGCAGGATAAACCCAAAGAAGATAAGTAGAATATGGTTATAATTTATAATTTAGTTTTAATTATCCTTTCAATACTGCTTTTGCCGTTTATATTATTGGCTTTTATAGTGCAGCCAAAGTTCAGAGCGGGTTTTTGGGAAAAACTCGGATTTTATTCTTTTGATAAAAAAGGTAAAAAAACAACAGTATTTCACGCAGTTTCCGTAGGCGAAGTAAATGCGGTAAAAGAACTTATAAAAGAATATAAAATAAGACACCCCGAAGAAATTATAATCGTAACGACCACAACAAGAACAGGGCAGGAACTTGCAAAAAAGGCATTTGATAAAATTGCGGATAAAGTAACATATTACCCTTATGATTTCTTTTTCAGCATAATATCATTTTTAAATACATTTTCACCTGAAAAAGTTATTATTGCGGAAACGGAAATTTGGCCTTGTTTTGTCACAATTGCAAAATTAAAAGGCATAAAAGTTTATACTGTAAACGGAAGAATTTCTCCGCACTCTTATGACGGATACAAAAAAATAAAACTCTTTTTATCACCTGTCTTAAATCGATATGAAAAAATATTTATGCAGTCTGAAGGAGATGCCAAAAGGATTATCGGGATAGGGGCTAATAAAGATAAAACCGAAATTATGGGAAATTTAAAGTTTGATATATCCCAAAATCTTAATGCAGATGAAATTGAAAACTATAAAAATCAGTTAAAAACCCATAATTACAGAGTATTTATAGCCGCAAGCACTCATAAGGGCGAAGATGAAATTGTTTTAAATGTATTTAAAAATCTTAAAAATAACTGCCCTGATGCAAAATTAATGCTTGCACCAAGACACCCTCAAAGATATGAAGAAGTAGCTGAACTTTTAAAAAAATCATGTTATAAATGGGGAAAACGGTCAAATAACGAGAATTTTGATAATAATGACATAATAATGCTTGATACGATGGGCGAATTATCTAAATTGTTTTCAATCTGCCATATAGCTTTTATCGGCGGGAGTTTTTCTTCAACGGGCGGTCATAATCCGCTTGAAGCAAATATTTGGGGGAAACCTGTTATATCGGGCAGCTGTATATTTAATTTTAAAGATGTATATAAAATTACAACAGATAAAAAATGTGCCGTAATTGTAAATAATGAAGAAGAATTTAAAACAGAATTACAATCCTTCTATACTGATAACGATAAATACCAAACCTTCTGCCGTAATGCAAAATCCGTTTTTGATGAGAACAGAGGCGCAATAAACTACATACTTGACAGAATTTAAAATAGTTTATCTTTTACGAAACATTAAATACTTACCTTTACCGTCATTAATTTCTTTAATAATTACACAGTTGTTTTGAATGTAATCATATATCTCACTGCTCGTAGTTCCAATATACGGGTAATCCATAAGGTAAATATGTATTATTTTATTGTCGGACTTTGGATTATTAATAAAGGTTTCAAAGTCATTAATTTCTTCAGCGTCCTCAAAATTTATAATTCTGTTATTTAAATCATAAGTTCTAAGGCTTGCATCCCGTCCGCGAGAATATATTAAATGATGTCCGTCCGGTTTATAATCCTTTATTAAATAGGGATAAAATTCTTTTGCCGTTGACATTCTGTAATAATCAGGGTTAGAAATAATATCATTTACATATCGTGCATCATAATATTTAAAGATGTAGAAAAGCAAACAAAAACAAATAATAGGAATTATTAGCAAATATTTACTTAAATTTTTCCACTCAATAAAATCAATAGATTTTGCCGATATTATAAGCCATATCGGCATTAAAAATAATGTCTGTCTTTCAATAAACGGAAATAATTCAAAATACCCAAATAAAAGCATTATAAAAACAGGCGAAATAAAACATAATGTTTTAAAACCGTTTCTCTTAAACAAGATAAATAATCCGCACAGTGCAATAATAATCCAAATTATAACAGTGTTATTATCAACATATAATCTTGTATGATAAGATATTAATTTTGTAATATCCTCGATATTTTGAGGGAAATAATTACCAAGCTGTTTCCAAGCTTCATACAGATAATTGTCGTAATTTGTTCTTGTTGTAATTACTTGAAAAAAGTAAAAAACGGTTAACGAAAACCAAGGAAGGACAAAAATTAAAAATTTTTTCCAATTATCCTTGGATTGATTAAACAATAAACGTACAAATAAACATAAAGATATACCCGTTAAATAAAATATTGAACTATAGGCACTGTAAGCTAAAAGAACGGCAAGAAGTGAATATAAAATTAATTCTTTTTTACTGTATTTATTTATATTAAAAATTAAATAACCTATTAAAACTGAACATAGGAAATCAGAAGAATAAAATTTAAAATATTGTGAATAAAATATTAACTCGTGATTTATTGCAATAAAAAATAACGGCAGAAGTGATATAAAAGGGGTTTTTATAATTTTCTTTAAGAATATAAAAAATAAAGGAAGCATTAATACAGATGAAACAAAGGGTATAAATCTAAAAGCCAACTCATTATAACCGAATATTCTATATAAATATCTTCCAAATAAAAGTATAAAAGGAGTAATATATTCAGAATTCAAACCGTGCCAAAAATGTTCCGTGCCTTTAAAAATATTTTGTGAATTAAGAAAAAGAGCATCTTCATCAACCCAAAAAGACAAATTTGCACTATATGTCTTATATCTCAGATAAATTCCAAATAAAATAATCAAAAAGCCTAAGAGATATTCAAAAATATTTAAAACTCGACTTAATTTATTCTTCATGCAAAAATTATAACATAAGAGGAAATATGAAAAAATTAATTTTATATAATATAATTGCATTTATTTTTGTTTTTATTATTTCAGAAATTATATGCTATATAATGGCAGTAAATTTTCAATCACAATTTATGAGTAAATTAGAAGCGATTAAGTTTGTACTTAAAAGCTATATTGTTAAGGAGGAATACAGATTTTATGATGTACCTTCTGAAGAACAAAGACCGATAAGCGGAAAAGATTACAAAAAGAAACCTATATTATTATTTGGCTGTTCGGTTACTTATGGTAATAAATTATCTGATGATGAAAATTTTTCGGGAGTACTTTCAAGAATAACAAAAAGACCTGTATATAATTTGGCACAGGACGGCTGGACAATTTCTCATATGTACAGACACCTTCAAATAAATAAAGCTATAGAAAAACTTGACCCTGAATATATCATATATACATTTATTCACGATCAAAAAAGAAGACTGTATTTTTATCAAGGATGGCCTCATGATACAGGTTTATATCTACATTACACTTATGATAAAACAGGAAATCTGCAGGCGAATAAAAGGGTTTACCCGTTCTTCTACAGGTTATTAACAGTAAAATATATTCAGTATGGAATTGAAAAAATCAAAAACAGTAATAAAAAAGCAACCTCAAAATTAATGTTTGATTTATTTTCAAGAAGCGTAAATATAATAAAAGACAGATATCCTCATGCAAAATTAATAATGCTTTTATATTGGGATAATGATTGTAATGAAGATGATTTAAAACACATACACAACCTTAATACCTGGTTTACGGAGGAAGAATATAAAAAGCTTACAAATCCAAGGGGGGGGGGATTTGAAATTATTAATATGGAAGAAACGGCAAATAAGCCATATTGTACATCGGATTATAAAATTGATAATCATCATCCCTCCAACAAAATGTGGGAGGAATTTGTCCCGATTTTAGTTAAAAAATATAAAATGTAAATTATTACAAACATTACGCATATCTTTCAAAGAAGATAATTCCGTAAGGGGCAATGGAAAAATATGAAAACTGCTCTTTAATATCATCATTTATGAATTTACCTTCACCGCCGTATTTAATGTTGTCTGAATTTAAGACTTCTCGCCACTGTCCTTTAGGGAACATTAATCCGTATCTTGTATACGGTTGATTTGAGAAGTTAGAAATCGAACAGATTTCATTATAAATTTTTCTGCAATATATTCCGTGGATATCTGATTGTTCCTGAACAACCGTTTTTTCAATATGCCCGGAGGCAAGCGCAATATTTTTCTCGCACAATAGATTTAAATCTTTAATAAATTCCTCCATTGCAGTATTTAAATACCTGTACTTATCGCAAGGTTTAACCTTAAATCTTTTAGAGTCAAGGAAAGCAGGCAATCCGGGTTCATATCCTTTTTCTCTTAAATATGGTTCGGGGCCTGTAGAAAATTTCCTAAAAAACTTAAAATACGAAATATCCGCAGATTCATCCCCTTGAAAAATCATTTTCGGCCCCGGAATTGAATAAACTTTACCGACTGCAAGCTTATGCATATTAAATGCTTTTATATATGCGTTATGGATTTCTTCTATTGTAAAATCAGCCTCAAGATTATTTATTTTAAAGAAATTAAGCCTTTCTTCATCGGACATTTTTTCAAGCCTGCCTGTAACAAGCGCCTCTAATATATTATGAGCAGCATGAGCAGCAAGTTTGCATTTCATAGTATGACAGCATTCACAAACTTTTTCGTTAAGATTTAACTCGTTTGTCATAATCTTAGGTATAAGCCTTGTGCCGTCGACATTACCTATCTCATCGTGGCTCATCGGATATTTAACTCTTGATTGTGCATCACGAAGTGAATAATCAAAAGCACAAAGATTTTTCTGTCTGCAATCCCAAATACCTAAAACAGAAGCTGCAATCTGTTTATGAAAAGGAAAATCCCACTCCGTGTCAAAACCTAATGCAGATAATGAAACATCATTTTTTTTAATTCTGTCTATAAATTTTTGATGATTGAGTTCATTTTCTTC
>CANQCO010000095.1 GCA_947589705.1 Candidatus Gastranaerophilales bacterium | reverse complement strand
TTTAAATTCCACTCTGTATTCTACAGGTATATCAATCGGATTTATTTTATACGTTAATATATGATCCTGAAAATCATCCAGTGCTTCTTCAATCGGTTTAAATTCCACTCTGTATTCTACAGGTATATCAATCGGATTTATTTTATACGTTAATATATGATCCTGAAAATCATTAGATTGTTTAGTATTCATATACTTAACTATATACTTTAATATTATATTTCTTTCATCAAATGACAAACTATCAAATATCTTTTTACTTATTATCTTTTTTTGTTTTTTAAACATATAATCTGAATAAATATAACCCTTTATATATGGAATAAATATATTTGCAGGTTCTGTAATTTTATAATATTTCAAAATATATCTTATATATAAAGGATATTTGAATTTTATAAATATTTTATTTTCAAAATTATTTTCTCTAATATTGTTGCCAGGAAAATCGTCATACCAAACAGATAATATATCATTTACTGTTTTCGCTGGTAAAATTGCTGTTTCATACCCGTGAGTATAGTAAAAAACTGCTAACTTATCTGATATATATAAACTTTTCTTTTTTTTTATATCTGACAAATTTTCATTTCTATAATTATTGAATATAAATATTAAACACGGTATCAATACTAAAACTATATATATTAATTTTTTCTTTTTACCATTTTCTTGTATTATAATTTTCCCTGTCAAATACAATAATATACAATATAGTATTATTTGTATATCTAATAATATCATACAATATAATATCCAAAATCTTGGATATAAATACGAATATGGAGGGTATGGATAGGAATATGTTTCACCTAAAAAATATAAAGAAAAAGAAAACAAAAAAATACTCAAACATGTATAAATCAAATATTTAACTATTTGATTACTATTTCTTAATCCCGAAAACTTTATAATTATAAGACATATAATCGATGGTATCCAAAAATATAAATTTTTTATAAATACTATATTTATAAGCATCTTAAAAAAGACCGGTATTGTTTTAAAATTATAATATATTGATATATTCCATACTTTAATTAAAAATTGAGTTCCTCCTGCACTATATGCTATATATGCTGCTATTAAGCATAATATGAGAGGATAATATGTATATCCGTTTATTTTTACATTCTTATCCTTTATTTTTATTATAATATTTTCTATTAATAATAAAGATAATAATATTAATGTTACGCCTGCAACTATTTCATTTCCCGTTCCTGTCAATATTGCCAATATACACAATATAACTATATCTTTTTTTGTAGGACTTTTTTTTTCTACATAATAATCTGATATTCTAAGCCAGAGTGGTATAAAGAATATAAATGGTACTATATATCCGCAGAAAAACTGCATTGTAGAAAATATTGTATTATCTCCGGTTGGAATAATAAATGACAATATTATAAAACAAGACAAAATGTATACTAAAATGTTATATTTATTCAGACTTTTATCATGTTTTGAAAAACATTTTCCTATTATATAAATTACAAATGTAAATAAACTTGCCTTTGTTAATCCTTCTGATATAAATGCAAAATTCTGTATCGGTATATTTAAAATTTCAGGTATTGTTTTTATAATCAATATATTAAACAATTCCGTAAAATAACGTCCATGTGTAAAGTCATAAGTACAAACCAATATATCCAACATATCATCCCAAGAGACTACAGCATATCTTAATTTATATGCCATATAAATGAAAATCATTATTAAAACAAAGAAATTCAAATATTTTATATTTCTTTTATTAAAAATTAATTCTTTCAGCATATTCTTATACCATTTTTTAGTATGTTAAAAAAATCAAAAACTGTCAACTTATTATGGAATTTGCCAAAAATTTATAAATAGTTCTAAGTCATGATATAATCTAAAAGAGAGGTAAATTTATGGTAAAGATGTACAGATGCAGATATTTAGCGCACGGGCTTTATATACATTATGATTGTTTTCGGCATTGTCATCTTTCAATTCATTCTCCTAATGAAAGAAACAATAATTACATAATTCCATACACAGGTCCAAAAGACAAAGTTGACTGGAAAAGAGTATTTGAGATTAAGAATAAACTTGTAAAAGAAATGAGAGAAGGTAATATTCCTGCATTTTGTCAAGGTTGTCATTGGATAGAGGAGTTTGACGAAAATTCTTCGGAGCAGTTTAATTCGGATTTGGATAATTATCTTGATATGTTGTGGATAGGTCATTCTAATGAGTGTAATGCCAATTGTATTTATTGTTTTTCATATCAGGAAATACTTGAGCATAGAACGATAAAGGGATATGATATATTTCCTTTGTTCAAAGAACTTTTAGAAAAGAAGATTTATAATTTGGAGAAGAATCCGGGGGCTCATATTTCATTTGCAATGGGAGAACCTACGATATTAAAGAAATTTGACGATATTATCAAAATTTTTGAGAAATACGGCAATAAGTTTTTTGCGCTTTATACAAACGGAATCCATTATAGTAAAATGACGCAAAAAGTTTTAGAAAATCCGAATGTTGAAATAAAAGTAGTCATTTCGCTTGATGCCGGGACCAAAGAGGTATTTAAAAAAGTAAAAAAGGTTGATAAATTTAATGATGTTTGTAATAACATCAAGAAATATGCACAAGCAGCAAAGAAGGCAAATCCTATTGATTTAGGGGTAAAATACATTATTATTCCAAATATTAATGATACAAAGGAAGAAATAGACAAGTGGTTTGATTTATGTGTAAATAAGCTTGGTGTCAAATATTTAATAGCGGATGTCGAGGAGAAGTGGTTTGTAAGGCAGAATGGAGAGGTTCCTGAATATGTAAAAGAGCTGCTAAGATACATTAGAAAGCGTTCAATTGATGCGGGGATTGAGTTTGAGTTTTATGACAGAGCTTTAGTATTAAATCTGTAAGGGAAAAATGGGCAAGGAATATTTTTGTGACGAATTAAATAATGTATTATCCTGTTTTCATGACAGGATAATGTCGTGTTGCAGCGGGCAGATAGGGCCTGTATATTATGAAAAATACAGGGGGCAGAAAATAGACTGGGATGCTTTCAGGAAAGTAAAAGAGGATGCATTTAGTTTGTTAACTGAAGAAAATATAGATAAATCGCCTTGCAAGGGTTGTTTTTTTCTGAGGGAAAGAAGGCAGAGTGACAAAGTAAGTTCTAATTTTAATATGCTTAATATAAGCCACTGGACACAATGTAACTGCGGATGTATATATTGTGCAAGGATGCTTGATTCTAAGGGCAGAATTGACTTAAAGCCCATGAAAAGCGAATATTATGACATGCTGCCTTTATTAAAGGAATTATACAGGGAGAATCTGTTAGACAGGGAAAATTTAACTGTATGTATTCAAGGTGGAGATATTTCCGTTTTAAAAGAGTTTGAACCGATGGTTAAAGAATTTTTAAAGCAAGGTATAAACAGATTTAATATATTATCAAATAACATTGTATATCAGCCGATAATAAAGAAGTTGTTGGACATTAATCTTGTTGATTATACAACTTCGCTGGATTGCGCAACAAGGGAAATTTATTATAAATTAAAGAGGGTTGATAAATTCAGGGAGTCGGTTAATAATTTAAGGAAATATGCAAAAGCTAAGTTTGGCGGATGTGTTACCGTTAAATATATAGTTATAGAGCATATCAACGATAATGTAGAAGAAGTAAAGAATTTTGTAAATTTAATGGCGGATATCGGGATAAAGAGAATAGAGTTTATGATAGACAATAAATATGTACTCTTTACTGATTTAGAAAAGACACCTATGCCAAAACATTACAAGGAATTGTATTTAACTTTTAAGTGTCTTTGCGAAGAAAAAGGGATAATGCTTCAAGTTTGGGATAAGACGAAATATATTTTGGAAAAATATGTTTTAGCCGTTTAATTTTTCTTCAATCAGGTCTTGATTAACCATTTCTTTAATAATGTCATCGATTGAGTATTCTGTATGCCAGCCGAGGAGTTTTTGTGCTTTTGAGAAATCACCTATAGGATTCATTTTTTCAAGCGGGCGGGTGAACATAGGGTTAATATCAATAATGAGTTTACCCGTTTTAGCATCAAAAGCTTTTTCTTCTGTGCCTTCACCTTTAAAGACAAGGTCAATATCAAGTTCTTTAAATGTTTTTTTGCAAAAGTCTCTAAGGCTGGTAGTTTTACCCGTAGCGAAGACAAAATCTTGTGCTTGGGGGTACTGCATAGCGAGGTACATACCTCTTACGACATCTTTAGCGTGTCCCCAATCTCTTTTAACTGAGAGGTTGCCTAAAGAGAGTTTTTCCTGTTTTCCGAGTTTAATTCTAACGGCAGCTTTAGTAATTTTTCTTGTAACAAAAACGGCAGGGCGTCTTTTCGACTCATGTGCGAAAGCTATTCCGTTTACAATAAACATACCGTGCTGTCTCATACACTTTGCGAGAAGAAAGGCATAAGCTTTAGCGCAGGCATAAGGATTTATGGGCTGCACCAGAGTATTTTCATTAAGTATTTCATCATCAACATTACCGAATATGTCAGAAGTAAGTGCCTGATATATTTTAACTTTTTGCCCCATATCAAGAGCATTAACGGCATTTATCAAGCGTAAAAAGCCGACAGCGTTAACGTTTGTAGTATATTCCGAGAAATTAGCAGACAAGCCGACATGTGACTGTGCTGCGAGATTATATATTTCATCGGGGTTTGATGTTTTTATTGCCTTAAATATGCTTGCTTCATCAGTCATATCACCATAGAGTATATGCAGATTTTTATTGTTTAGAAGATGTTCAATTCTGCATTTATTGTTAACTGAGGAGATTCTGACAAGCCCGTATACTTCATAATCTTTATCAAGTAACAGTTCAGCGAGGTAGCTTCCGTCTTGTCCCGTGATTCCGGTAATTAGTGCTTTTTTCATGACATTTTTTTCCCCAGTTTTGTGTATACATAGCCAATATTTGGGAAGAAAACATATTCAAGTTTATTTTTCAATGCTTCAGACTTAAAGAATTCAGCGAGTTGATATAAATTATTTAACAAATTTTCTTCATAATTCATTTCATTTAGAAGCTGGTTATAGACGTTAACGGCGACGTGTGTAGCGCCGTTTTTCTTTGATTGTTTAATAAATTCTGCTATTTCTTTTTTTGAGTCATTAACATTCGGAACTATTACGTATTTTGTGCATAATTTTTTTGAATATTCTTTAGTTTTGGCTTTTGAGTATTTTTTAAAATTATGCCAAACTTTATCAAAAGATTTAACTCTTTTAACTTTTTCGTGCATTTTTTTTGAACCTGCATCTATTGATATCATAAGGCTTATTGCGTTTTGTTTTATACCTTTTGCAATGAGGTCGGAATATTGAATATTATTTGTATGAATAATAATATTGTTAAAATTATTTTCGAGTAAGAAATCAATAATTTGGTTAAATTTAGGGTACAAAGTAGGTTCACCGCCTGCGAAATCTATTTTTGCATTTTTATCCAATATATTGCGGTCAGTCATATCTTTAAGGATTTTAATCATATCATAGGGTTCAACGAATTTTTTATAATCCTGATGATATCTTGGCGAGTTTGGATTTAAGGGTTCAACATGACCAAGGCAGTATATACAATTTGAGTTACAAATCTGCCACGGTGAAAGCAGTATATATTTAATTTTTCTGTCATATTTATAATCGGATTCAATAATTTGCGGACAATTGAAACATTCTTTTCTCGGATTACCATTTTTAATATTTTCAATTTCTTTATCACGTTCAATAAAGAATTTATCCCAATCAATATTTTGCCCGTCAAAGACTTCATCGGGAATTTTAGGCCAGCCAAGGCCGTTTGAAGCATTAGTCAGTGTACAATAGGTAATACCTATTGAATATACGTTAAAACAAACAGATGTACAATAACTTTCGCAAATTTTCACTGTTTATTCACTTTCAGCAACAATCGTAACAATTTGATTACCGTAGCTGTCGACGTGTCCGTCTGTTTTTTCGATAATATATCTTAAACCCTCTTTACCTTCAACTGCTTTTTGAGCGACTTCGAGAGCTTTTTCGAATTTGGAGTATTCCCCTATTTGCTTTCTTGAAAACTCTGAATAATCTTTTTCGGTTATAACGTGAAACATAAAATTCTCCTTTTAGTAATATGATACTACATAAAAAAGCTGTATGTAAATTAATACATACAGCTTTTATTTTATATTTTAACTATTTCTTTTTGAATAGTTTTATGAATTTAATGTAAGTGTTGTGAGTACCGTCTGAAATAGTGTTAACGGCATTTGAAATTCCTCTGCCTGTAGCTTTTGCACCTTTTACTACAGCGTTGCCTGTTGCTTTGGAAGCGGTAACGATTCCTCTGCCTGTAGCTTTAGCACCAGTAGCTATTGCATTTCCTGTTGCTTTAGAAGCGGTAACAATTCCGTCACCCGTAGCTTTAGCGCCAGTTGCTATTGCATTTCCTGTTGCTTTAGAAGCGGTAACAATTCCGTCGCCTGTAGCTTTTGCGCCTGTAGCTATTGCGTTACCTGTTGCTTTGGAAGCGGTAACTATTCCGTCGCCAGTGGCTTTAG
>CANQCO010000094.1 GCA_947589705.1 Candidatus Gastranaerophilales bacterium | reverse complement strand
GCATTTACACCCGTTGAAATCTTTTTAGCTTCTTCCATTGCTTTTGTATCAAAGCAAGGTAATAAAATTTGATTTACGCTGTACGGGTCAACTAATTGTATTGCTCTTTCTTTTGTTATAATACCTTCTTCGTGCATTTCAACGGCAATTCTAACTGCAGCAGCTGCTGTTCTTTTACCGTTTCTTGTTTGAAGAATGTATAATTTACCTCTTTCAATCGTAAATTCCATATCCTGAACATCTTTATAGCCGAGTTCAAGTTTTTTAGCTATATCAACATATTGTCTGTATAAATCGGGCATTTCAGTTTCAAGCATTGCAATCGGTTTAGGTGTTCTTATACCTGCAACAACATCTTCACCCTGAGCATTGGTTAAATATTCACCGTAGAATTTATTTTCACCTGTTGCGGGGTTTCTTGTAAATGAAACACCAGTTGCGCAGTCGTCACCCATATTCCCGAATACCATTGTTTGAACATTTACTGCAGTACCATAGTTATGGTCAATTTTGTTCATGTTCCTATATGCAACGGCTCTTGGAATATTCCAGCTTCTAAATACTGCCTCAATTGCTTCTTGTAATTGAACATAAGGGTCTTGAGGAAATTCTTTTCCTGTTACTTCTTTTATTACTCTTTTGTAAATCGGGATTAAAGATTTCCAGCCGTCAGCCGAGATTTCAGTATCAGATTTAACTCCTTCACGAGCTTTTACTTTTTCTACTTCGGATTCAAAATATTTTTGTCTGTCCATTTCCCAAGCAACGGAACCAAACATTGTTAAAAATCTTCTGTAGCTGTCATAGCAGAAACGTGGGTTATTTGTTAATTTAACCATTGCTTCAACCGTTTCATCGTTTAAACCGAGGTTTAATATTGTTTCCATCATACCGGGCATGGATATTCTTGCGCCCGAGCGAACCGAAACCAACAAAGGATTAGTTTTATCACCAAACTTTTTACCTGCTTGCTGTTCAACGATTTTTAATTTTTCTTTAACGTCATCCATTAAACCTTGAGGCATCTTGTTTCCGTTATTGATATATTCCATACATGTTTCAGTTGTTATCGTTAATCCCGGAGGAACAGGTAAACCTAAATTTGTCATTTCTGCCAAATTAGCACCCTTTCCGCCTAATAAGTTTCTCATTGAAGCGTTACCTTCTTTGAATAACCACACTCTCTTTTCTGTCATTCTTTTCTCCTTAATTAAATTTTTGGCTTTTTTATAAAATTAACATGAAAATATGCTGAACTCAAATCAGAATCTTCCACCCAAAAGATAATATTTTGAACAGTATATGCCGTTACCTATGGGAGAACAATTTCCTTTTAATGAAGCATGGGATTTACCTTCTCCCATCGGGGTTATTTTATCGTTAAATATGTTTATAAAAAATATATCCTGCCCGATTCTGTTTGGTTTTTGCTTTGAATTTATGTCAATAAACATTATATATGGCGGTTCTTTTTTGTTTTTACCGTATTCAGGATTGGTTTTTATACTTATTAAAATATTATTTTTAAGTTCTATAAAATTTTCAAAGTATAAATGCGAATTCTTAACGACATGACTTCCGTTTAACCTCTTATAACGGAACTTATAAGGATTTATAAATCTGTCTGAATCTCCGTTAAAATAAGGAAGCAGCCTTAATATAATATATTCATCCGTTATAACTTTATCTGCTTCATTTTGATTAGGTATAATCGAATTTTCATGCAGCATTACCAAATCAAAAGAATATTTTAAATTTTCATAAACGGATTTCCATTGTGCAACTCTTTGTGCCTGTTCTAAATTTATCAGATTAAACGGAAATAATATTAATATCAATATTATTAATATCGAAAAAGAAAAAATAATATGGAAAATACTGATAGGAAAATTTTTCACTTAGCAAGGTCCATTCTTCTTTTTTCTTTGATTAATTCATCATAAATCCATTCCGGAATAAAGTTTTTACCCATAATAATATTGCCGTTAACGGGATTAGGTGCATGAAAATCCGAACCGCCCGTAATAATAAGCCCGTATTTTTCGGCTAAAGTGGAAAAATATTCTATTATAGCCGGAGAATGTTTCCTATGGTATGCCTCTAAACCTCTTAAACCAAAGTTCATCATTTCTTTAGTAAGCTGATCAGCAATATCAACATCAAAAGGATGAGCAAAAACAGGGATTCCACCTGCATCATAAATAACTTCGACAGCATCAAAAGGTGTAACTGTTTTTCTTTGTACATAAACATTTGAATCATCATTAATGTATTTATTGTAGGCTTCTATAACGCTTGAAGTACCGCCTGCATTTGTTATTGCCTTTGCTAAATGAGGACGACCTATACTTCCGCCTTCTGCTACCTGTTTTACTATACTGTCTAAAGTTATTTTTATTCCTTCTTTTTTTGCAAGCAGAGTTATAATTTCTTTTGTTTGTTTTACTCTTGCCTGCTGCTGATTTTTAATTAATTTTTGAAAATCACTGTTGTTTAAGTCCATAAAATAGCCTAAAATGTGGACTTCATAGCCTTTGTATATTGTATTAATCTCAACTCCCGGCAGAATTTTCAATGGTTTATCTTTTGCATATTCAATGGCTATATTATGTGACAGCACATTATCGTGATCGGTAATTGCAATCACATCAAGCCCGACATCTATAGCGGTATCGACAATTTTTTCGGGTGAAAAAGCGCCATCCGAATAAGATGTGTGGATATGTAAATCGACTTTCACTTCCTTATCCTTTCATAATACTGTTTTCCTCACTAATAATTATTTTCTCATTAATTCTTTTTATATTTTCGGTTTGCCCTGTGAAATAATTAACGGTTATAATAACACCGTTAACCTGAGCTTCACCCGAATCCGCAACATCAAGCCTGTCAGGAATTGAGGTTATGAGTCTTTTAACAGATACTTCATAATCCATTCCTATAACGCCGTTTATATCTCCGCAAAATCCTAAATCAGTAATATAGCCGCAGCCGTTTGAATATATTGTTTCATCAGCCGTTTGAACATGCGTATGAGTTCCGAATATACCTGTTACTCCCATTTGCGCATAATATTTTGCCATACATATTTTCTCTGCTGTTGCCTCTGCATGGATATCTATTATTATTATCGGAGTTTCTTCTTTTATTTTGGCTATTGTTTCTTCTAATATTGCCCATGGAGATTCTATTAAAGACATAAAAGTTCTGCCTAAGACGTTTATAACCCCATATTTAATACCATTTTTTTCAAAAACACCCCAGCCTCTGCCTTTTGTGCCTTCCGGATAATTGATAGGTCTTATTAGTTTATCTGCTTCATTAATATAATTAAATATTTCACGTTTATCCCATATATGATTTCCCGAAGTAAAAACATCAATACCGTATGAAAGGAGTTCATTATAATTTTTTTGTGTTAAACCGAAGCCGTGAGAAGCATTTTCTACATTGGCTATTATAAAATCAGGCTTGTTGTTTTCAAGGGAAGAAATATATTTTTGCACGGCACGTCTGCCGGGTCTTCCGACAATATCGCCTAAAAACAATATGTTAATTGTATCTGAACGCATATTCTTATCCGATTTAATACATGAATAATGTATTTATCACTTAGCTATCTCTGTTGTTCTTATTTCTCTTACAACAGTGACTCTGATTTGACCCGGATAATCAAGTTCTTCTTCAATTCTGTTTGCTATATCTCTTGCTAATCTGGTGCTTGCTAAATCATCAAATTTATCAGGCTGGACAATGACTCTTATCTCTCTTCCTGCCTGAACTGCAAATGATTGCTTAATACCGTCATAACTTAAAGCTATTTCTTCCAGTTTTTGCAAACGTTTAATATAAATTTCAAGTGTATCTCTTCTTGAACCGGGGCGACCGGCTGAAACAGCATCAGCAAGTTTTACTAAAACTGCTTCTATCGTATTTGCCGTTATATCATCATGGTGTGCTTCTATTGCATGAATAATTTCTTCTCTTTCTCCGTATCTTTTTGCAAGTTCAACACCAAGTTCTATATGTGTACCTTCCTGAGTTTGGTCTACTGCTTTTCCTATATCATGCAATAAACCTGCTCTTTTTGCTATTTTAACATTAGCGCCTATCTCAGCAGCAATCATTCCTGCAATATGTCCTACCTCTAACGAATGCTGCAAAACATTTTGCCCGTAGCTTGTTCTGTAATACAGTCTTCCTAATGTTTTTATAAGCTCTTTATTAAGGTTCATAATGCCCATTTCCATAGCAGCATTTTCACCTTCTTTTTTTATTTTCTGTTCTACTTCAACTCTTGCTTTTTCAACCATTTCTTCTATTCTTACAGGATGGATACGACCATCTGCTACAAGTTTTTCAAGTGCAATTTTGGCAATCTCTCTTCTTATCGGGTCAAAACAAGATAATACAACAGCTTCCGGTGTATCATCTATAATTAAATCGACGCCTGTAAGCGTTTCTAATGTTCTTATGTTCCTTCCTTCACGTCCTATAATTCTTCCTTTCATTTCATCTGATGGAAGACTTACGGATGTTACCGTAGATTCAACAACTTCATCTATAACACATCTTTGCATTACTGTTGTTAAAATCTCTCTCGCTCTTTCTTCCGAAACTTCTTTTATATGGTTTTCGTTTTCTCTTATTAAATTATTAGCTTCCTGCTGTAAATCAACTTTTAACTGTTCCATTAAAAGTTTTTTTGCTTCATCTGAAGTAAGTCCTGAAATTCTTTCAAGTTCTTCAATTTGTTTTTGAATGGTTTCCGCAAGATAATCTTCTTTATCCAAAACTTCATCCATTTTCTTTTGAAGTTCAGCTTCTTTTGTAGATAATTGTGATGATTTATCTTCAAGCGATTCTTCTCTTTTTTGGAGTTTAGACTCTAATCTTGCAAGTTCTTGGCGTCTTTCTTTTGTTTCTTCTTGAAATTTTTCTATATCTTTTTGAACAGCTTCTTTTGCAGCCAGCATAGCTTCTTTTTTATAAAGGCTGTTTTTTTCTTCCATATTTTGTATTAATTCAGCTTTTTCTTTCTTTTCTTTACGTGAATCTCGCCAAAAAAATATACATACCACCAGCAAAACAGGTAAAATAGCTACTAATAAAGTATTAGAATCAATATTAATTTTCCTATACCTCGTTCTTCCTATATGTACTCACTATCGTACATTTTATATATTAAATTTATTTATAATCTTATGATTAATTCATTTTTTATATATATTATTACTTATAGTAGTAATTTTACCATACAACATAGTATTTTAACAACATATTTATTTAATGCTTTACATAAAATTTTTTTTATATTATATTACTAAAGAACCAATGCCTTGGTGGCGGAAGTGGTAGACGCGTTGGACTTAAAATCCAATTGGGGTCAAACCCAGTGCCGGTTCAAGTCCGGCCCAAGGCATTTTAACACTCCTTTGGGAGTGTTTTTTATTTGGACTTTCATTGGTCTAAAAAATGATAAAATTCCAATGTTATAAAATTAATTATCCGTTTTATGCCACTTTATTTTTCATTATTTCTAAACTTATACTCAAGCCTAGAGCAATTAAAATCTCATTTATTTTTATTATTGAAACATTTTGGTAGTCATGTTCTTCATATCTGTTTATTTGTTGCTTTGATATACCTAATAAATTTGCTAAATCTTGTTGTGATAAGCCTTTTGATATTCTGACTTTTGTTATATTTTTAAGTAATTCAACAAAAGTAATATTTGTAGGTAGAGTATATTCCCCTTTTTTTAATTGTTCATACTCTCTTAGTTCAGACTCTAATTGTCCTATTAAAGATTCAATACTTCCAATAGCAGATTTATGAACTGTTTTTTTCTTTTCTTGTAATTCTGCTATCATTTTTATAGTTTTATTTTTTTGTTGTTCAGATTTAATCATATGATAACCGCCTTTCATATAATCTTTATTTTTAAATTTTTATTATTCCTCTTTCAATACCATCTCTTGAATGAGTAAAGAAATTATTATATATATTATCTGTTTCTTAATAAAATTCTATTTTATACTCGTACCACATTTGAAATTTATCTTTTTCGCTATTGTAACCGTAAAATTTACCCCAAAAACTCCCTGAATTAACTAAGTTTTTATATTCATTACTGTTAAAATCAACACATATATATCCGTCAATATCGTTTGGATACGGTTTCATTGTAGCAAAACTACCATTTGCATATATTTCGGAAATTCTGTAACTCAAATATGTTTTACAAGCACTTTTTTGTGATAATATTAAATTTTTACGTTATTCGCCATTCTTTCATATTTATATTATAACACATAAATACAAAAAGTAAATACATGTGATGACTTTTGATATTACAATGTTCGTTTTGGAGTCAAAGTTATTATTTTGCGTTATTTTGATAAAATTTTATTTTATTTATTTTTATGATACTTTTATAAAAAAGGGAATATGAAAATGGCAATACCAGACTTTCAAACATTAATGTTACCGTTATTAGAGTTATTAAAAGACGGAAACTCTGTTAAATTATCTGAAATGGTAGAAATTATGTCAAATAAATATAATTTATCTGAAGAAGAAAGAAATGAGTGGTTACCAAGTAAATTGCAAAAAACCATGTATAATCGAGTTGCATGGGCAAAGCAATATCTTAAAAATTCTGAATTAATTGAATCTTTGGAAAA
>CANQCO010000093.1 GCA_947589705.1 Candidatus Gastranaerophilales bacterium | reverse complement strand
AAATTAAATATTCCTGTTGTTACTACGCTCAACGGTTTTGATATAATTTCCGAAAATAACCCTTGTTATGTCGGCAGGATAGGTACAATCGGTCAAAGAGCAGGTAATTTTACACTTCAAAATGCTGATTTGATATTATGTCTTGGTACAAGAAATAATATAAGACAGGTTAGTTATAACTGGGAAAATTTTGCAAAAAATGCTTTTAAAATTGTTATTGATATTGATAAAGCAGAACTTGATAAACCTCTTGTTAAGGCAGATTTGAAAATTCATGCGGATTTAGCTGAATTTATTCCGGCATTAATAAATAAAATTGACACTTGTATAAAATTTGATGAGGCTTGGTTAAAATTTTCCTTAAATTTAAAACAAAAGTATTCCCAAATTGAACAACTTCAAAAAGATGATGTAATTGAGCCTTATCATTTTACCAGAGTTTTGTCTGAATGTTTAAAAGAAAATGATACTTTAGTAATGGCAAACGGTTCAGCATGTGTTTGCACTTTTCAAAATGCCTGTATAAAAAATAATCAGAGATATATTGGTAATTCGGGTAATGCTTCTATGGGATATGGTCTTTGTGCCGCAATCGGTGCAAGTTATCAATCAAATAGAGTTATATGTCTTGAAGGCGACGGTTCTGTTATGATGAATATTCAAGAACTTCAAACAATTGTATATAATAAACTTCCGTTAAAAATATTTGTAATAAATAACAGTGGTTACTCCTCAATAAGACAAACGCAAAGAAACTTCTTTAACGGTCATATGACAGGCTCAGGAATTGAAAGCGGAGTTAGTGTACCTGATTTTGTACAGGTCGCTAAAGCCTTCGGGTTAAATACTTATAGAATTTCCAACCCAAAATCTATGAAAGAAGAAATTGAAAATGTATTAAACACGGAGGGTGCTATTCTATGCGAAGTAATGGTTGAAAAAGAATACGGTTTTGTACCTAAATTATCTGCCCGAAAACTTGATGACGGAACTATGATTTCTCCGACTTTAGAAGATATGTTCCCGTTTTTACCGAGAGAAGAATATAACCAAAATATTTTATAATTATTATTCTTAAATAAACTCCATATCACAAGTCTTATAATCATCATAATATTATTGAAAATATTTGAACTGAAGCTCTTTTTTAAGTATTGATAACTTAATATTATATGTTCGGATATTTTTGACTTTGTATTCGTACTTATTATGATTTAATGCAAGTCGAACAGCTTTGCGGGTAATGTTTTCAATTTTACAAGTGTTAACGGTTTTATTTCTTCTTCTTATATAGTTATGGATTTATTATTTGAAAAACCTAAAAAATATAAGTTTAGTGAGAAATAAAGAAAGGACTTTGCTTAAATTTGATTACTGTCTTGATAATACAAATTTTAAAATAACTGTTAAGGATGTATCTCTCTTTATACTGAAAAAATTTAATTTTATAAAGAGGTTTTTCACGAATGTTATTAAAAATCTTGGTCCGATATTATAAACAGGCTTCAATCGAATGATTGATGTATATCTTAGGAGAACAATTAAGCTTCTATTCAAACGATAAATTATAGTGTTCTCTTAAAAATTTCTGGCTCCCCACTATATGACAAAATTCATCAGGAATCCCAATTCTTTTAAACTTAATACCTTTGCCCGACTCTGCTATTATTTCGGCCACAGCACTACCTAAACCGCCTATTATAGAATGTTCTTCAAGAGTATGTATTTCTATACCTTTATTAATTAATTCCGTAATTAATTTTTTATCAAGAGGTTTAATTGTATGTACACTTATAAGATAAGGTTTTCTTCCGGCTTTTTTTAAATTAAGACAATAATCATAAGCATTCGGTAACATATTACTTGTTGTAAATATAGCAATATCTTCTCCTTCTTCAAGGATTGAAGCTTTCCCGATTTCAATTTTGTTATTATTAAAAATTCCTCTATTATGGCGACCGATTCTTATGTACATTGGTTTTGTAATAGAAGTTGAAGCTTCAGTAATTTGCTCTGCTTCATTATTATCTCCCGGAGCACATACAAGCATATTTGGCAGACTTCTCATTAAGGAAATATCTTCAATTGCGTGATGAGTTGCACCTGCAGCACCATAGGTAAAACCTGCTCCTATCCCTACTAACTTGACATTAGTATTCATATATGCAACATCTATTCTGATTTGTTCAAATGCTCTTTCAACCAAGAAAGGAATTATTGTATAAACATAAGGTTTTTTCCCCATTAAGGCTAATCCTGCAGCAATTGAAACGGCATTTTGTTCCGCAATTCCCACATTTATTGAACGATTTGGAAATTCATTAAAAAATGGTTCTAAAACAGAAAAACCCATATCCGGAGTTATTAAAATAATGTCTTTATCTTGTCTTGCCAGCTTAATTAGAGTGTTTATAAAAGTTTTTCTCATTAATATTTTTCCTTAAGCTCACTTAGGGCAATTTTTAACTGTTCCTCATTAGGTGATTTATAATGCCACTCAAGTTTATTTTCCATAAAAGAGATTCCTTTCCCTTTTACAGTATGAGCAATTATTGCAATTGGAATTTCTGCTTGTATTTTTAAAGCTTCTTCTATTTCCTCTGTATTGTTTCCATCAATTTCATAAACATTAAACCCAAAAGCCTTAATTCTTTCCGCTAAATTGTTTTGACAAATAACTTCATTCGTAGTACCAAATCCTTGCAATTTATTATAGTCAACAATAAGTGTATAATTATTTAATTTGTGAGTTGAAATAAACATTATGGCTTCCCAAAAAGAACCTTCATTACATTCGCCGTCACCAACTATAACAAAAACCCTGCCTGAATTGTTATCTATCTTTTTAGCGAAAGCGAAACCCGCACCCAGCGATGCACCATGTCCCAGAGAACCGCCCGAAACTTCAAAAAATTTTGATTTATCTTTATCTATATGACATGGCAGTTTACCATTATCTACTGAATATCCGTCTATATAATCTTTTGACAGAAATCCTTTATGATACAACACTGAATATAAGGCTGCACTTGCATGAGCCTTACTTAATATTATAATATCTCTATCCTTTGAGTTTATATTCTCTAAATTAATATCGGCTACTTTATAATATAGCACATAAAGAATATCTGCTATGCTTAGCGCCGAACCAATATGAGAAACATTCGCACGATAAACCATATTAACTATTGTTTCTCTAATTTCTTTTAACATTCTTTCTTTCGAACAACATTTACTAACAAATGTTGCATTTAAGTAAGTAGGGGCTGTTCCGTTTTTTTCAAAGGAATTACTCAAATTGACATTATAATGACATTTAGCTATACTTGAATTTAAGGAGTGTGCAACATTTGTTAGTAAATGTTGTACGAAATTAATGAAGCTATCGGATTATTTAGTTAAAGAAATATATAATATTACGGGGACTGATAAATTTTTCGGCTATATAGGCGGTATGGTCTCACATATTGTTGATAGCATATATAAAAATAAAGAAGTAGAATTAGTTAATAATATAAATGAACAAGGTGCAGGTTTCAGTGCTGACGGTTATGCCAGAACAAGCGGAAAAATTGGTGTTGCTATAGCTACAAGCGGTCCGGGTGCTACAAATTTGGTAACCCCGATTGCGGATTGTTATTTTGATTCAATTCCTGTCCTTTTTATAACAGGGCAGGTAAATACCTATGAATATAATATTTTCAACCTTAGGCAAAATGCTTTTCAAGAAACAAATATAGTTAATATTGTAAAATCAATTACTAAATATGCGAAAACAATAACGAATTCAAAAGATATAAAATATGAACTTCAAAAAGCTGTATCAATAGCAAATTCGGGTCGAAAAGGGCCTGTTTTACTGGATATTCCTATGGATATTCAAAGAGCGGATATTAATCCTCTTACATTAAAAGAATATAAACATAAAAAAGAATCTAAAAAAAAGATTTCTTTTGATTTTACACTAATTGAAAAAGCTAAAAGACCTTTGCTTCTTATTGGGAACGGAATAAAACTTTCATCATCTTTTCAGCTTTTGGATAAAGTTCTTAAAAAGTACAATATACCTGTTGTAGAATCACTTCATGCTCTGGATTGTGTTAATTCTTACAAATATAATATGGGTTTTATTGGTACTTATGGAAATCGCTATGGTAATCTCGCTCTTTATGAGTGTGATTTATTGCTTGTTTTAGGTTCGAGGCTTGATATCAGACAAACCGGGTCAAAAGTTGAATTTTTAAAAAATAAAAAAATAATTCATGTTGATATTGATAAAGCAGAGTTAAATTGTCCAAAATTTGAAAAAATAAAACTTAATACGGATTTAAGTTTATTTTTAGATGTATTATATAAAGCCAATTTAAATCTAAATATTGATTCTTGGCAAAAAAGATGTATAAAATTAAAGCAAAAATTTTCTAATAAGAATAAGATATATAAACTGCCAAATTTAATATTGACAGAAATTTTTAAAACTTTGAAGGGGAACACCGTAATTACAACGGATGTCGGACAAAATCAAATGTGGTGCGCCCAATGTGCGGATATAAAAAAAGGACAAAAAATGCTTGCCTCGGGCGGATTGGGAGCAATGGGTTTTTCTCTCCCCGCCGCAATCGGAGCTTCTTTTTGTTCAAATAATGTGGTTGCTGTTTCAGGTGATGGCGGTTTCCAGATGAATATTCAAGAATTGGAAGTTATTAAAAGGCGCAATCTCCCTGTTAAGATTATTGTTTTAAATAACAACTGCCTTGGAATGGTAAGAACTTTTCAAGAATTATATTTTAAAAATTGTTATGCTTCTACTGTTTTTGACTATTCGGCTCCTGACTTTGAAAAAGTTTCTAAATCCTATGGAATTAATGCTGTTACAATAAATTCAAATAAGTTTAATATTAAAGATATAATAAATTTATTAAAATCTGATTCTCCGGTTTTAATAAACTTACAATTTGAACAAAATACTTTAGTTGAACCAAGATTAGAATTTGGTAATTCTATAGAAAATGCTTCTCCTCAAATAGATTTAACCGAATTAAATGTTGAATTAAAATCTCCGGAAATTGAGCCGGGGGGGGGTAATTTCACTTATAATCCGATATCTCTTTGGTTTAAATATTCTTTGCGTAAATTAAATTTTAAATTTCAATATGTTGTAATCGATTATTTGTTTAATATATCGATATTTTGGGCTGCTCAAATTTTAAACTTATTTAGAAATATTAGTTTTAATAAGTTATTTGTTTAATATAAAAGTGAGGAAGAAAATATGAAAAAAACTGTAAACGATTTAAGAGAAATGAAGAAAACCGGAGAAAAAATTTCTTTCATAACAAGTTATGATTATATGACAGCTAAATATGCAGAACAATCCGAAATTGATATGATTTTAGTGGGTGATTCTCTGGGAAATGTTTTATTGGGATACGAAAGCACTATACCTGTTTCAATGGATGAAATGATTATTCACGCAAGAGCCGTAAGGCGGGGTGCTCCCAATACTTTTATCGTTGGTGATATGCCTTTTATGTCTTATCAAATATCTGATGAACTTGCAATTGAAAATGCAGGAAGGTTTATAAAAGAAGCAAATTGTGATTGTATAAAACTGGAAGGTGCAGATTCTCGCATACTTGATAGAATTAGGGCAATAACGGGTATAGGGATTCTTGCTATGGGACATATCGGTTTAACTCCTCAGTTTGCAGCGAAACTTGGCGGTTGCAAGGCTCAAGGTAAATCTTTAGAAGCAGCAAAAGTGCTTTTGGAACAAGCTAAAGCTGTTGAGCAAGCCGGCGCTTTTTCAATATTAGTCGAAGGTGTACCTGCAATAGTCGGAAAATTAATAAGCGATAATATATCGATTCCTGTTCTGGGAATAGGTGCAGGTTCTTTTGTAGACGGTCAGTTATTAATATATGCTGATATGCTTGGTATGTATGAAGATTTTACTCCTAAATTCGTCAAAAAATATGCTCAAATTGGTGAAGAAATAAAACGTGCGTTTTCTCAATACAATCAGGAGGTAAAAAAAGGAATTTTCCCTGTTGACAGTGAATATTCATACAAAATAAAGGAAGAAGAAGCTAAAAAAATTAAAGAGTTATATTTTACAAAATAAAGGAAAATCTATGAGAGTATGCGATATAATAGCTTCTTTTATTGAAAAAGAGGCAAAAGTAAAAGACATTTTTATGGTATCAGGCGGAGGATTATTATTTTTAACGGATGGTTTGTATAATAATAAAAATCTTAATAAAATATGCTGCCACCATGAGCAGGCTGCAGCAATGAGTGCCGTTGCTTATGCGAAATACACTCAAAATTTCGGATGTGTATATGTAACAACAGGTTGCGGAGGAACAAATGCAATGACTGCCTTGCTTCACGCATTCCAAGACAACACACCTTGCATTTTTATATCCGGTCAATGCAAAAGAAAAGAAACTTTAAGAATGAAGAAAACACCAATAAGACAAATAGGTGTTCAGGAAGCAGATATTATTGAACTTGTTCAGCCAATAACAAAATATGCGGTTATGATTGATAAACCAGAAGATATCTTGTATCATTTGGAAAAGGCTGTTTATACAGCAAGAGAAGGACGAAAAGGTCCGGTATGGATAGATGTGCCGTTGGATGTTCAGGGAGCATACATAGAAAATATTGAAAAGTTAAAACATTTTATACCTGAACAATCATTACAATATGGTATCTTAAAAGAGGATATTGAATATTTAAAATCAGAAATACAAAAAGCCCGTCGTCCTTTAATTATTGC
>CANQCO010000092.1 GCA_947589705.1 Candidatus Gastranaerophilales bacterium | reverse complement strand
ATTAAAAAGTTAGATGGATTATTGCTCCATATAAGTGCAAAAGGTAAAGACTATGATTGTGTTTCAAGAAGTTTTGCACCTAAGTTAAATGTAGAAGAAGATCCTGTTTGCGGTTCAGGGCATTGTCATATTGTTCCTTATTGGATTAATGTACTAAAGAAAAATAATATTATTGCTTATCAGGCTTCAAAAAGAGGCGGAGTGCTGTATTGTAAAATGAATAATGATAGGCTAAAAATAGGTGGAAATGCTGCTTTATTTTCAGAATCGGAAATATTTGTTTAAAAAATTATTTTATAAGCCTTAAACCAACTGTGCTTATTATTATCAAAGCAATAAATAAAATTTTTAAAAATGAAACATTTTCGTGAAAGAAAAATATGCCGATTAATGTAATTAATACAATCCCGACTGCACCCCAAACCGCATAAGCAATACTAATATCTATTGTTTTGAAGGCTAAAGATAAAAAATAAAAACACAATATATATCCGACTACCGTTCCAACAGAAGGCAATATAACAGAAAAACCGTTTGATAATTTTAATAATGTTGTACTTACTGTTTCAAATACTATTGCTAAAAATAAATAAAGCCAGCTAATTTTACCTTCCTTATTAATTTTTACTTTCTATATCTGTCGCTTCGAGTTTAAAAATAACGGGGCGAAGTCCGTCGTTACAAGAACAAATTGCAACACCTTTTGTTTTTATCCAATCGTTAAAATAAAATGTTGTTGTATCTGCTCCGTGCGCAAGCGCAAAAACATATTGATAAATAGCTTTCCAAGCTTCATCACAAAAAACTTCGGGTTTTGCGTAATCCGCTAAATAGGTTTGTCCCTCTTTATGAAACGGGCAGGTTGATAAGCCTTCAACTCCGTATTCTTTTGCTAAATCCTCTTGAAAAGTTGTTTTTAAAACAGTTATTTTAACTTTTTTCATAAATATGTTCTCTCTCTTGAAAACCCTGCTTTTTTAATTTAGCATAAAATGTTGTTAAGGAGCATTAAATGAAAAAAGTAATTATAGTAAACGGAAGCCCGAGAAAAAATTGGAATACTTATAAAATGTGTGAAAGCTTTGCTAATGGCGTTAAAACAGCAGGCGGCGAAGCCGAAATTATAAACCTTTATGATGTTGATTTCAAGGGCTGTAGAAGCTGTTTTGCCTGTAAATTAAAAGGCGGTAAAAGCTTTGGCAGATGCGCATATCCTGACGGCTTGCCTGCAATATTGGATAAAATATCCGCTGCAGTCGGTCTTGTTGTTGCAAGCCCTATATATTGTTCTGATGTAACAGGTGTTACAAGATGCTTTATAGAACGCTTGACTTTCCCCTTCTTTGAATATAAAGAAGGTTATCCTTCAATTGCTCCTAAAAAACTTAAAACAGCAATGATTTATACAATGAATGTATCAGAAACTCTTTCAAATCAAATGTACCCTGATTTGTTTGATAAAACAGAATTTATGATAGCAACCGTATTTGAAAAACCCGTCAGAATTTTTGCCTATGACACATATCAATTTTCTGATTATGATAAATATGTTGTGGAAACTTTTGATAAAAATGAAAAACTCAAACACAAAGAAGAACAGTTCCCCAAAGACCTTCAAAAGGCATTTGAAGCAGGAAAAAATATGATTCAAAGCATAAATATCTAACATAAGGATTAAAAAAATGAGTAATATACAAATTCATCAAATCAGAAATGCAACAATAATTATTACATACAACAACAAAAGATTTTTAATTGACCCTTGGCTTATGCCAAAAGACTATATGGCAGGGTTTGATGCGGGAATAAATTCCGATATAAGGCAGCCCAGAGTTGAGCTTCCGATTCCTATTGAAAAAATCGTTGATGTTGATGCTGTTATTTTAACTCATTATCATCCTGATCACTTCGATGAATTTGCAGCCAAAGCAATTAATAAAAATCTTCCTTTCTTTGTTCAGTCCGAAATAGACAAAGAGATTATTGAGAAATTGAACTTTAAAGATGTTAGAATTATACGTGAAAACGGTACTAATTTTGAAGGAATAAAACTATATAAAACCAACTGTCAGCACGGGAAAAGAAAAATTATAAAACCCATTTGCGAACAAGCAGGCATGCCTTATGACGCAATGGGTGTGGTTTTTAAATCCGAAAATTATAAAACTTTATATGTTGCCGGAGATACTATCTGGTGCAGTGAAGTAAAAGAGGCACTTGATAAATTTCACCCTGAAATTATCGTTATAAACGCCTGCGGTGCTACCGTGTTAAACGGCGAAAGAATAATTATGAATTTAGATGATGTAAAAGAAATTACTTCATACTCTAAAAATTCCAAAATTATTGCAAGCCACATGGACACCGTAAGCCACTTAACCGTTACAAGAGATGATATTAAAAATTTGAAATTGGAAAATGTAATAGTGCCTGATGATAATGAAATATTAGTTTTTTAATATATGTATATAAACAGGAACTTAGTTTGATTATTTGAATTACTTTACTTGAGTAATAAAAAACAACTTTTTTTAAGTAATTTATATTTTCCAATTTGCAACCGGAAAAACACCATATTCTTCTAAATACATTGTTAATAATTGTGATTCATGCATTTCGCAATTTTCTGTTTCATAATAATAGAAATTTAATCCTATATTTTCCCAGTCTTTAATTTGCCATAAAGCTCTTCCGCCTCGTGCTCTAATATCTTTATTCTTCTCTTTTGCATATTTTGCACGTAACTTTGTTCGTTCTTTTATGCTTCCATGCGGAGTACTTCCTATATATAAAACTTTTTTATCACCATTATTAAATTTATTTGTAAGTTCATCTTTTGAAAATATTAAACTTCTGCCATTGTATGTTTCTTTTGCGGTGGTGGTATCTAAAAATTCAATATCAACATCTTTATCAGGTACGGTATAAATATAAATACCTTTAGTTTCAGGTAAAATTTCAGGATGATTAAATACATTTTTTACTGTTGTTTTGTTTTTTAAATATTTTTGGATTTCGCTTGAAAATGTCATACTTTCCTCCTATTCGTTATTTCAGATTAATCTTCTTTCGGTTTAAAAAATTCAATTGCCCTATTTGCTATTATCCTTGTTGATATATTATCAACTGCACCACCGACTATACCACCAACTAATGGTACACATTTGGATAAATTTACTGCACCTTTTTGTCCGAATTTTGTAAACAGTCTAAACATAACTTTTTTGTTTATTTCCATTAACAGTTTCGCAGGAATAGCATTTATTGCATTTATGGTAAATTTTTCACACACTTTAATTCCTGAATCTTTTAATATATTAGCTGCTGCATTACCAAGCAAACAAATATAACAATATGTTTGTACCGCGTCAGAACGAATATCATATCCGTAAATTTTTGCTATAGCTGCTACCATTCTTAATTGTATATATAATACACTTGTTACATTTGCAGGTAATGTTAAAGGAAGAGTGAAAATGCCACCAAATCCTGTTACAAAACCCGATGTAGTACATTTTAATATTTGATTTTTTATAAATTCTTTTAATGCAGCTTCTTTAGAAGTTGCTTTTTTTGTATAATTTTCCACTAACTCATCAATTGGTTCACTTATATTTGGAATACCGTTAATTGCCCTTTCGTATGCAATAATAAGCCATTTTTTTACATTGCTTTCTTTTTCATTAAGCTCATCATCTTTTTTTTCATTATTTAAATTGTTGTCGTCGTTTTCCATACTTTTCTCCTATTAAGTATCACTTATATTTATTATATCAAGCGTATATGCCAAATTCGGCACATGATATTTTTTTATCATTTGCATATTATAGAAAAAAAATAAAATTTTGTATATGAGAAATGTTGATAAAATTAAAAAACTGGGTCATAAAGTTCGAATTATAAGAACCGACAGGGGGTACTCTCAGGAAACTCTTGCGGAAAAAGCCGATTTAAACCGCTCTTTTGTAGGACTGCTTGAAAGAGGTAAAACAAATATTACAATAAAAAGCCTTGAAAATATCGCTAATGCCTTAGATATTGATATAAAAGCTCTTTTTGATTTTATTTTATAGATTTATTGATACTTTTATGTTTCTTATATTTAATGTGTGCCCAAAATTGACATATACATAAAATATAATATATTTTGAAAGGAGCATAAATATGTATGATAAAATTTTTGATTATAACAAAAGTAATGTTACAATTGCCTATAAAGATTCTTATGCGGGACTTGTTAACGTTAACACCGGTAAACCGATAACCGACTTTATTTATGACATTATTGAAGATAAAAATAGTTGCAACCTTAGTGATTTGATTGCATTTGAAGATGATTACAATGATAATCCCTACTTGCGTTATGGAAGGCATGTTATAAGGAATGGAGATTATTTTACAATGAGAAAAAACAACAAGTGGGGCTTGTTGGATAAAAATGGTAAAGTTATTTTTGATTTTAAATATAGACGTCCGATAAATCTATTGGGGGTTTTTGTAATACCCGGTTATTATGTTGTCCAAGCAGGCAGGCGTGAAGGGGTACTGGATAAAAATTCAAATATAATATTGGAGCCGGTTTATGATCATATTATGCAAAATAAAAACTACTGGTCTTGTGAAAAAAATGATCGTTTCGGGTTAGCTGATGTTAATGGGAATATGGTCGCTGATATAAAATATATTTCAGTTTGCGCTGCTTCATTTACAAGACCTTGTTTTATAGCGCAAAAAGATACTAAATTCGGACTTATAACTTTAAATGATGAAATTATTTCTGATTTTATTTATGACCACTTATCGAGCGAAAACGACGGCGAATTTTATTATGGAACAATAAATCATAAACATGGCGTGATAAATTACGAGGGAAAAACCATTTTAGATTTTAAGTATGATAATATTTCTGTTTGTACTAACGGAAATAACAAAGTTGCTTTCTTGACAAAATATAAAAATAAGCAGGAACTCTTGGATGAAAACGGGGAATGCTTATGGAAATTAACAATTTAAGAAGGATTTTGTATGAAAGATGAATTTAGATACGAAAGAATTTTAAATATTATTGATTTAATTATGACAATGCAATCAAATACAAATGGTGTCAGCTTAAAAGAAATACAGGAAAGTTATAGTGTATCTCGCAGAACGGCTCAAAGAATGAAAGATATTATCATGAATCTTTATCCGCAAGTAACGGAATTACAGTCAAATTCCAAAATTAAACGCTGGGGATTCAAAGGTAAACCTGTTAATTTATATAATTTTAGCTCCGATGATATTGCGGATTTAGAAAATATAAAAGAACTTTGTAAAATAAATAATTTATTAGATAAACTGCCGGTACTAAACAAAGTTATTGAAGGTATAAAAAGTGCAAATAATCCGAACTTAACGACTCTTGAAAATGATATGGAAGCATTATTATATTCAGAAGGTTATGCAGTAAGACAAGGTGCGAGTTTTACTATAGAAAAATCCATTCTATACAGCATTAGAACAGCTGTTAAATCAATGAAAAAACTTCAATTTGATTATCAAGCAAAAGATTATTATGACATAAATGAAAAAAATATTGCAGGTTATAGAATTCAAAAAGGTTTAAAACCAAAAAAGCTAGTAGTAGCAGAACCTTTAGGAATTTTATATGGAGAAAGACACTACCTTGTTGCAAAAAATGACGGAAAAATTAAACAATATCTCCTTCATAGAATATCTGACATTAAAGTGATTGATGAATATTTTACACCTGACTTCGACTTTAATTTAAAAGAATGGGCAAATTTATCTTTTGGTATTTTTCGAGATAATGTAATTAATGTAAAATTAAAATTTAAAAAAGAAATTGCAGATGATGTAATTAAATATAATTTTCATCCGACACAACAAATAAAACAACAAAAAAGAGGAGATGTAGTCGTAACCTTTACATCTTCTGGTACAAAATCAATTCTATGGAATATTTTTAAATGGGGTACAAATGTAGAAATAGTTGCACCAAAAAATCTGAAAGAACAATATGTCAATTATTTAAAAGATGTTCAGAATATGTATTCAATTTAAAAACCATAAATTTTGAAATCGAACTTTTTTAAAATAATTTTAAATTTTGAACAGTTTTTGTTTTATCAATAAAACTTTTTTGATTTCCCTTTTGTATAATATCTTCTTTTTTTATTTCGCCCAATAAAATAGGAGAATTAGGATTGTGCAGTTTATAATTTTCTATTGCTTTTTTAGGGGTTGAATTTGCATAGCAATATTTACAGCCATTAGGACATGTATCATAAAATCCTATATCTCTTGATTCTATACAATTACAATTTTTTCTCATTCCATTATGTTTTAGTTTTTTGAACTTTATATTATTAGCATTGGCTAAAATATCTAATGTAATGCAACCGGATTTATAAATGCCATATTCTTCAAAGTCATATTCCTCTGCACAGGTTTGAAGATGAATATTGTATTTTTGTGCAATTTTACCAAGCTCTTTTGCAAGCAGGATTTTTTCTTCATTTCTCATTGGTTTTAATTCAGGCATATTAACAGAAAGTTTTTTGTACATTTCAACAAAGCTAAAAATACACCTATCGATATGATTTGATAGTGCCTTAGACATATTTTCAAAAGTTTTTAAGTGATAATTTATTGTATATTTTTCTGTTAATAAAACAGGGTCATATCGCCAAGCGATTCTTTGCTTGCCTATAATTTTTTCTAATTTTAACAGGGTTTCAATACTTTTGTCTATGGCAGGAACTTTCGGTTCAATATCTTTTTCATAAGCCGTTATTGTATAGAAAAAATAAGTATTAAATTTATCCGTAATTTCATTTAACCTATCTAAAATCGGCTCGTAATTTTTAGAGCAGAAAATAATGC
>CANQCO010000091.1 GCA_947589705.1 Candidatus Gastranaerophilales bacterium | reverse complement strand
AAATGACGGAAGTATTTGGTTAACTGCGAATAATCATGTGATAGTCGATGATTCAAATTTAATAACAAGCAATATGGAAGGTGCTGAAGCTGTAGATGGCGGAAACATACAAATACTGGCAGGACAAAAGGCTTCTGTAAAAGACAGTAATTTAACAGCTGTCGGTAATATAAAGAGTGAATCAGTAAATTTAAATTCTGTAATAGATGATTCAATAGTAACAGCAGATAAAAATGTAGAAATAAAAGCTGCTGAAAAAGCAAGTATACAGAAAGGTTCAAAAGTAGCAGGAAATAATATAACAGTAAACGGTACTAAAGAAGCCAATGTATTAAATTCTGCAATAAATGCTCAAGGTGATATAACTATTCTCTCCGACAGTTCAATATCTACTGAAAACTCTGATATTTTAACAAAAGGTAATATCACTCTTACCTCAAAAGGTGATGTTTCACTTAAGAAATCTACTTTTGCCCAGGAAAAAGATGAAGAAGGCAATATTACAAAGAGAGCTACCAGTGTAAAAGTTTCGGCTAAAAATGATATTACAGATGAATCATTAGCAGATTCAACATTTAACGGTGACATGTTAGTTCTTGAATCAACAGATGAAAACATTAAACTAGGTGATTTAAGCAATACTCAGTTTAACTCATCTTCAAAACAGCCTACACAATTTAAAGCAGGTAAAAATATAGAAATTGTTAAAAAAGAAGGTGATTTAAATGTTACAAAATGGAGCTTTGAAGCAGGAGATGATATCCAATTACAGTCCGAAACAGGAAAAGTAAAATTCAATAAAGGTGCTGTAGATAATTTCAAAAAAGGCGACCATATTATATTAAAGGCTGCAACTGATATTACAACAGATACATCTGAAGAAGCAGGTGCAGTTGATTTGAATGGTATTCAAACAACAATGGAAGCAGGCAATAACATAAATGTTAAAGTTAAAGGTGTTGCAGAAAAAGATAAAGCATTAATTGCAAAAGCAGAAAATAATATGAGTGTTACTGCAGAAGGTGATTTAGCTGTATCGGAACTAATATCCGGAAACAATATGACATTAAAAGCTGATAATATTTTATCAGGTAGCCCGAAATCTTCAACCAATCACTATTTTAAAGAAGAAGGTGACAGTTCTGCAGACAGAGCATATATTGAAGTAGGCGGTACATTTACTACTTATGAATCAGCAAGAACTTCTGATGATAATGCTGAAGGTAAAAATACATTTAATGTTACTGATTCAACAGATTTAACAGATGACGGTCAATATAACAAAAAACACTGGATTGAATTTGGTAAAAATAATGATGAAAAAGTTTTATTGGTTAATAAAAGACCTGTAGACTATCAAAAAGAAGAACCGGATATTACTGCACCAAATAGAGGCGGAATTGTTGACCCTGAAGATCCTTCAACAGCACAGCCCGGTGACGGTAACCCAGGCCCAAGTGTTAAACCGGTAGATCCAAATCCTGAACAAGGTAACTATGAAGAGCAATATAACCCAAACAAAGAGTATGATGAGGATTGTGAAAAAGCGCCGGGTATAGATGAAGAAGGCAGTGAACTTCCTGAAATAGAAGATCCTGAACTTCCTGAAAATCCGTCGGCAGAAGAAAAATCACCTGTTCCTCCTACTGATGAAAATGAATTACCGATGATGCCATTGTCGGAAATAAGTTTAAAAAATGTTGATTCAACGGTAAATTCAGTTGGTACTTATACATTAAAACTTGATGAATTGAAAAAATAACAAAATATATATGCAGAGTAATTAATATAATTACTCTGCATATTTTGTCAAATAGATATTGATTGACAAAATTTTTTTTTCCCCCCCCCCGTGGGAAAATGAAAAATATGGGGAATCGTAAACAGTTTAAAAGGGATATATAAATGAGAAAATTATTGAGTACGGTACTTACGGTAAGTACGTTTAGTTTTTTAGGATTAAGCAGTCAGGTATTTGCAAATATTGATGCTGGTACATTGCCAGAGCTCGGCTCAAAAAGTAGTAATACTGAGGTAAATATCCAGCAGGCACAAAAAAGAGCTGATATAACAATTAATGACGGCGAAGGTGCACTTGGTACATTAAATTGGAACAGATTCAATGTAGGTAGAGACGCAACCGTTGATTTTAAGTTTACAAATCAAAATCAAACAGCATTAAATAAAGTAGAAGCAGCCGGTGGTATGTCACAAATATACGGTAACATAACTAACTCAGGTGATGGCGCTTCTACGGGTAAAGTTTTATTATTAAATCCCAACGGAGTATTATTTGGAACAGGTGCTAATGTTAACTTAAATTCATTTACAGTTTCAACATTTGACGGTGAGTATAATACAGATAGTAAAACTCTACAATTAAACCGCAGTGAAAGTGCAAACGGAAAAGGCATATATGTACTTGGCGGTGCGACAATAAACGGTGATAACGGCGTATTCTTTGCAGCTCCGAGTATTGACCTTTATAAAGATTCAAAAATAACTACAAATGCCGTAAAAAATACTTTGGGTTCGGCTTTTGGAAAAGTAAAACTTGTAACGGCTGATGGTGTTAATTTCACTTATACGGAAGACGGACAACTTGCAAGTGATACTGCAGTTAATGCAACTTCTAAAATGTATATCCAGGCAAACGGTACAATTGAAGCAGGTAATATTGAACTGTTAAACAAGTCATCTAATACGGAAAGTTATATAAACTTAAACGGAGCTAATTTAAAAGCCGTAAGAGCAGTAAAAGGCAGTGACGGAAATATATATCTTGAAGCAGACAACAAAATTGTTACAGGCGGTAACTCTACTCTTAAAACAGAAATAGCAGCAGATGTTCAAGATGTTACGGAAGGCGGAGATATTAAATTCCTTGCAGGTAATAAAGTTTCAGTAGATTCAACCGAAGTAACTTCAAAAGGCAGTGCTGAATTTAAAACAAAAACTTCAGGTGATGTAGTTCTTGAAAATGCAAAGATAGGTGCTAAAAAAGATATAAATGTTGAAGCAAAAGGTGTTGCCTCAGTTCAAAAAGGTTCAATTTTGAATGCTGATAATGATATAACAATTCTTGCAGATGCTCAAAGAGCTCAGGCTGATAATTCTGAAATTACAGCTAAAAAAGAAGTAACACTACAATCTAAAACTGATAATGTATATACAAATGCAGCACAAATAAAAGGTAATTCAATTAAAATTATTTCAGATAACAAAAAAATAATAACAGCAGATACTCAGTTAACGACTCAAGCTCCTGAGGATTTAGAAGGAACTCTGGCAAGCGGAAATGTTGTATTAAATGCGGGTGATAAAATATCATTCGGACATTCTTCCAATATTGATTCAAACGGAGCAGTTTCAATTACATCCAAAAATTCTGATGTAGTTATTGATCAGGCTGATATTGAGGCTAAAGGAGATATTAATATAATAGCTCAGAAAGACTTATCAGTTCAAAATACTTCAAATATCAGATCTTCGGAAAACTCCTTATCTTTAATGGCTCAAACAGGAAAAGCTCAGGTTTTAAGTTCAGAACTTGAATCAAAAAATTCAATGATAGTTATGGCACAAAATGGTGATGTAAATACTGATGGTGCTACTTTAATTTCTAATGGAATATTTATGAATGCCGGCAATAACATAACATTAAATTCATCTGAATTTAATGATAACGTTGACGGCAACTCTAATATATTCTCTTTCATGGCCGGTAATAATTTAAATATAACGGATTCAGATATTAATGCAGGAAAAGATGTATTAATGATAGCAACAAACGGTAATGCTCAATTGGATTCAACAAAAGCTACTTCAAAAGGAAAAATTAATGTTAAATCTGGTGCAGCAGCTACCGTACAAAATAAATCATCATTAACAGCTAGCAATGATGTAAGTATTTTAGCAGGCAGCGGTGACATTAGTGTAAATAATTCAACTTTAACTGCGACTGCTGAAGGTTCAACCATCAAAGTATCTTCTGAAAACGGTAATTTAAATTCAGAAGGAGCTAAATTCAATTCAATCAAAAGTATAACATTTAAAGCTAAAGGCGGAAATTTAACATTAAATGATACAGAAGCAAGAACTGGTGAAAAACTTGCTTTTGTAGCGAAAAATGATATAACTAACGAAAACTTTGGAAATTCAAGATTGACATCAGGTAAAAATGTTGATGTTACTTCAACTGAAGGCAGTATTACTTTTGAAAATACTATTCCTTTCATGCATGTTAGAGGTGGTTTAAATCTTGATGCTCATAAAAACCTTTCGATAACAGCAGAACAGCTTCATTTATACGGTTATCCATATAATTTATATGCACGTGAAGGTAAAATAACTCTAACAACCAATAATGATTTAACTTTAGGTAACTATATAAATCTTGTAGCTCAAGAAGGTGTTGATCTCACTTCTACAAACGGTAATGTTACAATACATACTTTAAATCTGTCAGATAACTTAAAAACAAACATTACGGCAGGTAAAAATATAGATATTAAAAATACAAAAGGTGCTTCAACAGCTCCCGGTATTGTGGCTAAAGCAGGTGAAAACCTTACTTTAACTTCAAAAGAAGAAGTTGCCGTTTCAAGCCTAAAAGCAGATGGTGACATGAATCTTAATGTTGTTGGAATAAAAGCGGCAGTCAGAGATGATGATACTATACGCCAAAATCATTTTTATAATCAAGCCGGTGATAGTGATACAAAAGCACTGATTGAAGTAGGTGGTACATTAAATTCAACACCTAAATTTAATGCAAATGGAGATACTAAAACTGAACAAAAAGAGGGATATCAAGAAAAAAGACAAGTTGGTAAAATAGGCGATGAAGCTGAAGATAATATACTTTTATATACAAAAGAAAAAAGTGAACCCCTAGTGCCGCAAGACCCCGAATTAGATAATAATCCTTCCAGTGAAGAAAAATTTCCCGTATCTCCTTCTTCAAGCGAATCATCAGTAGTTTCATTAAACGCAAACAATGAAATAAACAGACTGGTTCTGACTGATTTAAATACTGAATATACAAATAAGTATATAAATTTTAAATCAGGAAAATAAAAAAATAGCCAAAACAATAAGAAAGAATGGTATTTTGACCATTCTTTCTTATTGTAACGAAATCTTAACAAAAGGCAATTAAAAAGGCAATTATTTACCAAAAAAATTTTTTATTATAGTATAAGTAGGATATGTTCCTAAGAGAGATTAAAACTAGAGTTAACAAAAGGCAAATGAATTTTTAAAAATTGTAACAAGAAAATTAACATAATTTAGCAATTTTTTTTCATCACAATATTTAAAGAGAGTATATAAGAAATATTTAATATAAAGGAAGAAGAATATGAGAAAACTTTTAAGTACAACAATAGCAGCAGGTATTTTAACAGCAGCATGTGCAGCTCAAGCTTTAGCAGCAGTAGATGTTAACGCTTTACCTAAATTTAACGCAAATGGTTCATCAAATGTAGAAGTAACAACTCCCGGAACAGCAGGACGTGATATGAACGTTAAAGTTAACGGTGGTGCTGGAGCTGTTGGTACTGCTAATTGGTCAGAATTCAATGTTGGTGCTAATAAAACAGTTAACTTCGAATTTACAAATAATAATCAAACATCATTAAACAGAGTAGAAGCAGCAGGCGGTATGTCTCAAATTTACGGTAAATTAACAAACTCTTGCGGTGCTAATTGCGGTTATGCTTCAACAAGTAAAGTTATCTTAATTAACCCTAACGGTGTTTTATTTGGTGATGGTGCAAATGTTAATTTAAACTCTTTCACAGTTTCAACTTTAGATGGCAGTTATGCTGACGGTAAATTGGAATTGAAAAAAGGCTCAACTAAAGGTAATGGTATTACTGTAAAAGGTGCTACTTTATACGGTGATAAAGCTCTTAACTTAGTTTCAGATAACGTAACAGTATATGAAAAATCACAACTTTCTACAAGCACAGTTAACAATTCAAAATATACAAACGGCAATGATCTTGCTTTAGGTAAAATAAAAATTGTTACAGCTGATGGTGTTAACTTCACATATTTCAACAACGGTGCAGTTTCTAATATGGATGCATTTGTTGCTTCTAACAACAAAATGGATGTTCAAATTACTGATTCAAATTTAACAGCAGGTCAAATTGATATCAGAAACTATTCAAACCACGCTGATAGCGAACTTAACGTAAACGGTGCAACAATGAAAGCTGTTAAAGCAGTTGAAGGAAATGACGGTAACATTTATTTAACAGCTAACAACAGAGCAGTAGTTGACGAATCAAGATTATCAACTGAAAATGGCGGAAAAATCAGAATTTATTCAGGCAATCTTTCTTCAGTTAAAGCTTCTGATTTAAATTCTTCAAGCTCAATTGAAATCAAATCAGAAAATGGCAACTCTGTAGTTGATAGTTCAATCTTAACAGCAGCAACTGATATTGATGTAGATGCTAAAAATATAGCTTCTGTTCAAAAGAATTCTAAACTTACTGCAAAAAATCTTAGAATTAAATCAGGTAAAGATGCTTGGGTTTCAAATTCAGACCTTGATGCAGATGAAATTACAATTACAGCTAATAATGATGTAGAAACAGATAATGTAAACTTTAACAATAAAAAGACAACTGAATCAGCTGGTCACGATGTAAAATTAGCAAATTCTAAAGGTTTAGCTTCTGAATATGGTCTGGTTGCTTCCGCAGGAAATAATATGAATGTAACTACTGATTCTACATTATCTGTATCAAGCTTAGTATCTAAAAATGATATGAACTTAAGTGCAAAAGAAGTAAAAGCTGGTGCAGGCAAAACAAATAACTACTTAGAAAAAGCTGGTGACAGTAATGATAGAGCTTATATCGAAGTTGGCGGTAAATTTACTTCAAATCCTGATTACACAGTAACTAAATCAGCAGGATTAAATGAAAATCAAACAGCTCAAAAAAGACATCATATCCAATACGGTAACGAAAAAATCTTATTAGTAAATGATAGACCTTATACTC
>CANQCO010000090.1 GCA_947589705.1 Candidatus Gastranaerophilales bacterium | reverse complement strand
TTTGAAAAAGGGATTGCATCTTTAAAAGAAGGTGGCGAAAAATTTACTGGTGTTATAAAAGATACATTAAAAAATGGTGATAAAGTTGTACTTGAATATACAGACGGAGTTATACAGAAATCTACAAGAGAAGGTTCAAAAAATTTACAAAAGATATTTTCTAAAGCAGAAAATGGTAACAGATTAGTAACAATAATTGAAGATGGTAAAGAACGTATAGTTAATCCCGTAATTACAAAACTTACTAGTGTATTTGGTCGATTTCTTAATGAAGAAGAAATAAAAGCATTATCTAATTTAGATCAAAAAATAGTAGATAAAGAGATTAAAACATTAGGAGGTTTATTAAAAAAGAATAATGATAATATAAAGTCACCTGCAGTACAAGAGCTGATAAGAGAGCTAAGAGAATCGTTAAGTCGCAAAATAAAAAATTAACTTCAAAACAAAAAGTCTGTAAATTCTATAATTTGAATTTACGGACTTTTTTAATTTATTGAATATTAATTTATATTAAGATGTGTTATTATGATTATAAAAATTTAGCAATTTTTTTTATGTTTTTTTTTCTAAAAATATATGGAACAACAAGGAGAAAAACATGGAAGTAACAAGCGTAAACTCATCAATGTCCAAGGTTCAAAATTTTAAAGGCAGTGAGCAAGAAACAAAATCAGCCCCGAAAGAAGAAAAAGGCGGGAAGAAAAAACTAGCCTTAGCATTAGGCGCATTGGCAATAGCAGGAGCTGCTGCGGTAGCTATATATAAAACCAGTAAAGGGCAAGGAGTTAAATTAGCAGATATAACATTTGAAAAAGGGATTGCATCTTTAAAAGAAGGTGGCGAAAAATTTACTGGTGTTATAAAAGATACATTAAAAAATGGCGATAAAGTTGTACTTTCATATAAAGATGGAGTTATACAGGAATCTACTAGAGAAGGTTCAAAAAATTTACAAAAGACATTTTCTACAGCAAAAAATGGTAGCAGAATAATAAAAATAATTGAAAATGGTGAAATACGTATTCGTCTGCCCAAAATAAAACTTACTGGTATATATGGTATTAAGAATTTAAAAGTTTATTAAAATTAAATCCGGAAAATATAAATTCACCTGAAGTACAAAAAATGATAGAAAAACTAAGAACAATGATTGCAAAATAAAAAATTAACTTCAAAACAAAAAGTCTGTAAATTCTATGATTTGAATTTACGGACTTTTTGTTTTATAAAAATTTTAATATTATGATAAAATACATTTATGACAAAGATAAGTTCAATTTTACAAGAAACAATAACGTATCAAATATCACTTTCTGCGCTTAAACATGTAAGAGAGTTTCTTGAAACATTTGGAGATATTTCATACCGTTTTTGTCAGGTAATAAAGTATATTTTAAAACTGCAAATTAATTTTAAACAATTAATAGAGCAATCATCACGCTTTGCATTTGATTCTCTGCCGATAACGCTTTCTATTGTATCAATGACTGCAATTATTCTTGCAATGCAGGTAGCTCCCGAAATGGTAAAACAGGGCGGAAAAGATTATATAGGTCTTTTGGTCGCTCTTACCATGGTTAGAGAAGTCGGTGTTATAATGTCAGGTTTTGCAATAATATCTATGATAGGTTCATCACAGGCAAGTGAACTCGCTACTATGAAAGTTACAGATCAGATTGATGCAATTAGAGTATTGAAGGTTTCGCCTTTTCAGTATTTATTTTTACCAAGAGTGCTTGCGGGGTTTATAATGATGCCATTTGTAGTAGTTATTGCTTCATTTTTCGGGATACTAGCAGGCGGAATCACTTCAATGTTTGCCGCAAAAGATGTAACATGGCTTTGTTATATTTCATCAGTGTGGCAGGGACTTTATATAAGAGATATTAATATTATGCTCTTCAAATCGGCTTGTTTTGGAGGATGTATAAGTCTTGTCAGCTCAAGCTGCGGTTATGACGCCCAAGGCGGTGCTAAAGGTGTCGGTATAGCAACAACTAAGGCAGTTGTTTGGTCTTTCGTTGCTATTGTTATTATTGACGGCATTTTTGCCGTTTCATTCTATTTCTAAAAGAAGGTTATTTATGGCAATAAAAGTTCAAAATTTAACAAAAGAATTTGACGGGAAAAAGGTACTGGATAATATTTCCTTCTCGGTTGAACAGGGAGAAATCTTATCTATAGTCGGATTTAGCGGTTCAGGAAAAAGTACTATATTAAAAATTCTATGCGGTCTTTTAGAACCCGATACCGGTATTATTGATATCGGAGACGGTGATGTCGCTATGGTTTTTCAATATTCCGCTTTGTTTGACTCCCTTAATGTTTTCGACAATATTTCTTTTGCCTTGCAGGAAAGAAAAGAATTTAGAGGTTTATATACAAAAGAACAATTAAAACAGATTGTGGCAAAAAGTCTTAAAACTGTCGGATTATCAGGTATTGAAGATAAATTCCCGCATGAACTTTCAGGCGGTATGCAGAAAAGAGTCAGTCTTGCAAGAGCTATTGTTACTCAACCGCAATTTATATTATATGATGAACCTACTGCCGGCTTAGATCCTGTAGCTTCTACCGTTATTGAAGACTATATTCTGCGCCTGAGGGATGAAACTAAAGCAACATCAATTGTTGTTACACACCAAATGTCTACCATTAAAAGATGTTCGGATAAAGTTATTATGCTCTATGACGGACATATAGTATTTAGAGGAACTCCTGATGATTTACTAAAACAGGATAACCCTTATACAAAACAATTTGTTTCCGCAACAATAGAAGGACCTATGAAAATTAGCGCTTCTGGTTTTTAGATTTTTATTGTAAAATAATTTTATAAGAAGGAAAATTATGAAATTCTCATCATCATTTAAAGTCGGAATACTTGCAATATCAGCCATAATAATATTAATTTTTACCGTAATGTGGGTAAAGGGTAAAGCAATATCTTCAGCTGAGAGAATAACTGTCAGTTTTAAAGATGTAAACGGAATGCGAGCAGGTTCAGGCGTCCAGATGATGGGGGTTAGAATCGGTCAGGTTGAAGAAATAAAGCCCAAACTCAATCTTGCGGACAGTTATGTTGAAGTTAAATTCGTTATAACGGAGCCTAATGTTGTTATCCCTAAGGCTTCTGAAATATCCATTCAACAATCAGGTATAATTGGTGAGCAATTTCTTGAAATAACTCCGCCTAAAGAAAAAACTATTTTTATACCGGAACATGATAAGTCTAAAGTTTTACACTCGGATGATAAAGTCCAAATGAAACTTGACGGGAAATACTATGATATCGGAGTTGTCAAAAAGATTGAAATTGTTGAAACTTCCACACTTCCTATGCTTATAAAAGAAAATATCAAAACAAAGAATGCTTATAAAGTTAAATATATTACGGATATTCCGGGGTTAATAATACCTGAGCAGATTGAAGGCAGTATAGTAAAAGTTGATAATGATAAGAAACTAAGATTGACACCAAAAGACAAATTAGATATTCCTTATCCTAAGACTAATTCTCCCTATACAGTAATTGAACCGATGAGAATAGCCGATTTCCTTGATTTACAATACAGAAGTGCTGAATCTCTTGTCGAAACAAATGAAAGAATTTCACTGCTCCTTTCAGATGATGTTATTAATGATTTAAAGCAAACTGCATTTAATGTTACGGAATTATCGGATAAAGCCAATATAACAATGGCAAAAGCACAAGAGTTGATTGATTTATCTAAAACCGAAATAGAAATGTTATCTTCTACCGCAAATAGTTTAGCAGACAGACTGATTGCACTTACGGATAATGTTAATAAAATAACAGGTGATGAAGAATTTGCTCAAAATGTTGCAAATGCCACAAAATCTTTTGCAAGATTATCGGATAATGTTTCTTGTTTGTTGGAAGACCCAAATACAAAAACAACTCTTGCAAACTTAGATATTACCGCTAAAAATATTGCTGAACTTTCAAGCTACATAAATGATATGTCTAAAGACGCAAAATTAAAAAGCTACTTAAAACAATCCGTTGTTAAACTTAATACGGCGTTGGATAAATTAACAATTACTCTTGATACTGTTAACTATGCTACCCAAGACGAAGAAAAAATTAAACAAACAATGGATGATATTAATGCAACTTCTGAAAATCTCAAAAAGTTTTCGGAAAAATTAAATAAAAGATTTCTACTTTTCAGATTAATGTTCTAGGTCAATTATGAAATTATTTATATCAAAATTACATTATAAAAAAAATTTGAGTGCTTATGAAAAAGTAATAATTTCATTATTAAAAGTATTGTCATTTTTTTACGGCTCAATCGTTAATATGCGCAATTCAATGTATGATAAAAAAATAATTAAATCACACGGCTCTAAGGCATTTATAGTTTCAATAGGAAATATTACAACGGGCGGTGTCGGGAAAACCCCTATTACACTTGAAGCTGCAAAATATTTCCTTGCTATGAATAAAAAGGTTGCAATAGTATCAAGGGGATATGGTAGTAAACTTTCAGGAAATAAACCCAATCTTATTTCAGACGGCTCGGGGCCATTATTTAGTGCATCTGTTGCAGGTGATGAGCCTTATTGGCTTAGTGAAAACTGTAAAGGTGCTTATGTTGTTACATCAAAAAGCAGATTAAGAGCTGAAAAATATCTTGCTCAGACTTATGCTCCCGATGTAATTATTTTAGATGATGCTTTTCAACACAGAAAAATTAAACGTGATATTGATATTCTTCTTATTGATTCAAAAAATAAATTCGGAAATAAATATTTGCTGCCGGCAGGACCTTTAAGAGAAAATATTCAATCTATTAACAGGGCTGATAAAATAATCGTTGTAAACAAAAGTTATGAAACAGATAAAGCTTTAATGTTTTGCGATAATTTAAAGAAAAAATTTTCCAAATCGACATATCTTTGTAAAATGGTACCTGAAAATATTTACAACATAAAAAATAAAGAAATTTTACCTTATGATACAAGAATAATGGCATTTTCAGCCATCGGACAACCTTCAGGGTTTTTTGACTTTCTAAAAAAAGATTATAAACTTGTTGCCGTGCTTGAGTTTGAAGATCATCACAGATACGACAAATCAGATATTTCTAAAATTATTGAATTTGCTCAGGAAGAGAATATAGAACATGTTGTAACTACAGAAAAAGATGCTGTTAAACTGATTGATTTAGTTAAAGATGTAGATATCCCAATAAAAATTTATTCTTTAAAACTAAAAGCATATCTTGATATTAAGGAAGTATTAGGTGAGTAAAAAGATTCTTGTTGTAAGATATCGTTTTATCGGTGATATGGTTCTTACCGTTCCTTTTTTAAGAAATCTCAGGTATAATTATCCCGATTGGCAAATAGATATGCTTATAGCTCCAAATTCGGGCGAAGTCATTGATAATTGCCCTTATGTAGATAATTTTATTTATTTTGATACAACAAGAAAATACAAATATGAAAAAGGAATAGGGCATAAGAAATCTTTTTGGTATTATGTTTCTATTTTAAGAAAAGAGAAGTATGATAAGGCATACATTTTAAAGCGTTCTTTTTCAAGTGCTTTATTATGTTTTCTTGCGGGAATTAAACAGAGAATAGGATTTGATACGGAACATAGAGGTTTTTTACTTACGAAAAAAGTTAAATACAATCTTTTTAAACATGAATCTCTTTGTTCTTTAGATGTTCTTGAGGCTGACGGGCTGAGGGTCAAAGATACTTATCTTGAAAATTGGATTAGGGATGAAAATATTTTAAAAGTTGAAAAATTATTTGAAGAATATAATATAACCACCGATGAGAAAATTGCCGTAGTAAATGCACAGGCATCAAACCCTAAAAAAGTTTGGGATATCAAAAATTTTACGGAAATTATTGAATATCTCTCAAATGAGAAGGGTGTTCAGGTTGTTTTTATAGGTGCTCAATCCGACAAGGAATTATATGAAACTTTAAAATATTCCGAGAAATTAAAAATAACTCCCGTAAATTTATGCGGAAAACTTAATTTAAAGGACAGTTTGGCGGTATTAAAAAAAGCTGATTTTATAATAGGAAATGACTCCGGAACTTTACATATGGCATCATCTGTAGGTACAAAAGTTATAGGATTATACGGTCCTATGCCGTTTGAAAAATGGAAAGCGCTTGGAGATAAAAATATTTTAATTAAAGTTGATTTACCCTGTATCCCCTGCGCATTAAAAGGGAAATGCAATAATAATTATCAATGTATGAAGCTTATAAGTGTTAATCAGGTAAAAAATGCTATAGATGAATTGCTATAACATTGAAAATAAGCTGCTAAAATATTTATTATACAGTGAAACTGCGATATATAAAACCATAAGTCCGACAAAAATTATTGTAATCGGTTCTACAAGTTTTAGTATCATTTTAACTGAAGAATCAAATTTATTTTCATAGTCATTAGCAACAATTTCTAGGGTCTTATCAAGTTCACCTGCTTTTTCGCCTGCTGAAATTTGTGAAATAGCAAAATCAGTAAATACATCACATTGTTTAAGTGTCAATGTTAAATCAGAACCTTTATAAAGCTTTTCTACAGCTTGATTTATTTTTGTATTAATTGATTCTAATTTGATTACAGCATTAGATAATTCAAGTGACTCTGTAACAGGGACTCCTGCTTTATATGATAACGACATTATTGTAAAAAAACTTTGGAAATAATAATTTTTTATTATATTTTTTAGAAATCCTATATTCATAATTAAGTCAATAAATTTATTTTTAATATTTTCATGTTTTGCAATATAAATGACTATACAGGCTAAAATAACAAGAAAAAAAAGGATTTTTACAATAGCTGAAAATAATAATATCGGTATAATATTTTGTTTTAATTCTCCTTCTTCCAGCAGTTCAAATATTTTAAATACAAAAAATTTAAAAAACAAAAAAACACTTATAGCAAAACAAAAAATAAAAGACGGATACGTAACTGAAGAAATTAAATTACTTCTAATCTGCTCTTCTTTTGATAAATTATTAATAATACTTAAAAGAACATCTTCAAGTTTTCCTGACTTTTCACCCGCACATATTAACATTGTATATGCAGGATTAATTGCATTTTTATATTTTACTAAAGCTTCATTTAAAGAAGAACCTTTTTCCAATTTTTTTAAAATCAGAAATGCCAGATTTTTTATTTTTAAATTGCCTGATGTTTCAGAAATTGATTTAAAAATTTCAACTAAGCTTAAGCCTGATTTATATAGGAAATAAAAAGAATTAAAAAATTCTTTTTTCTCTTTTACGGATAATATTAAATTATTAGAATTAAAAAAATTATTCATAGAAAATATTATATATTATTTTTTAAATAATAAAAATAATTATTTGTGATACGATAGAACTATGAGAATGTATATTTTACCATTGATATTAACGCTGTTTGCGGGAATGTCTACATTAGTAGGCGGATTTGTTACATTCTTTATAAAAAGAAATAATTTAAAAGCTTTATCAATCGGACTCGGATTTTCTGCAGGTGTAATGATATATGTAAGTTTAAATGAACTTATGAGTGAATCACCTGTAATGCTCAGTTCATATTACAGTATGACGATATCCAAAATACTTGCATTTATAGGATTTTTAGGTGGGATATTGACTGCAATAGCAATAGATTATTTTGTTC
>CANQCO010000089.1 GCA_947589705.1 Candidatus Gastranaerophilales bacterium | reverse complement strand
ATAGTTGAGGCACCCAAAGCGAGCGAATGCAATCTTCCTAATGATGAAAAAGGTTTTGCGGTTGAAACGGATGATGTTTGGGTTCCCACTTTTCAATTATGCTGGAATGAATTTATTAATCTGATTGGTACACCTAAGGTTGAATATGTCGAGGAAAATCCTAAACTTGCAGATGAACTGAATAAGCAAAAGTTTTCTAAAGATGATTTAAACCCCGATGATTACTATATTGCGGTGGGTAAACAAACTCTAAAGCTCAAAAGAAGTATTGAAAAAGGTATTTGGGACAAATTCAAAGAAAAAAGCGATATTTTAGATAAATTTAAGTTCCCTGATATTTCTGATGATAAAACAAATACATGGTTTATTTATTCAATGCTTTTGAAGAATTTCCCTTTTATTGCTCAATTTGATAATTTACCAAATGACTATTTCAATAAAATAGAAACTCAAAAGTATAAATATTTTGGATTTATGAAAGATGTCCAATATCAAGACAGGGACTCCGATGAAAATAAAGATAAACTTGAAGGCACTATTGAATCATTATTTTACGCAAATGATGATGATTTTGCCTTAAAAATAACGGATAAAAATGATAAAGAAGAAATGATTTTGTATTTAACAGATTCTAATGCCTCATTTGAAAAGTTGTATTCTGAAATAAAAGAAAAATCATTAAATAAGAAAGAATATACTCAAAATAGGACAAAAGATGACTTACAAAAACATCCTAATGCAATTATAGACATTTACAATTATTATAAAATACCTTATCTGCATATAGATATAAAAATGGACTTCGATAAAGAACTTGCCTATAAAGACATAAAGGGAAAGGATTATATAAATAATCCCAATGATATTTGGGTTATTTTAAAAACACTTCAAACAGTAAAATTTGATATGGATAATAAAGGTGCTAGGTTAAAAAGTGAAGCTGCCATGAGTATGTTAGCAGGTGCAATGTATGTAGAAAAGATATTTCTTGAAGATTTTTACTATTTTGACCGCCCGTTTGTACTATTTTTAAAAGAAAAAGGCAAAGATAAACCATATTTCGCCGTAAGAATTAAAGACGGAAAATATTTGGTGAAAGAATAAAAAAAAAGAGGGCTTTTGCCCTCTTTTTTTATTTTGTTTAAAATTATTCTTTTTGATTTTCTTCTTCAACTATAACATTTTCTTCATCAATGGTTTCACCTTTTGTATCATCAGAATCAGAAGACTCCTCAATAACTGTTTCTTCTATTTCTACTTCCGTTACTTCACCTTCTACAACGGACGTTTCTTCTTCATCATCGTCAGAGTCATCATCTTTGACTTTTTCTTCTTCTTCTTTTAGTTTTTTTCTTATTTCATTAAGTTCTTCTTCTGTTTTAGCTCTTACTATAGGAATATTCAACATTAAAGCTACAGCGTCGCCCTCATTTTTTAAGCCTATTTCAAGTTCTTCTTTATCAATTACAACGTATTTTGAAAAAACTTCAATAAGCTCTTCTCTCATTTTGTTCATAATAAGAGGGTCAAGTTTTGTTCTGTCATGCATTAATATAACTTGAAGTCTGTTTGTTGCGGTTTCACTCGTATTTTCAGACTTTTCCATTTGAAAAAGTTCTCTTATTTTATTATAGATATCGGAAAAAAGTGTTTTCATTTACTCCTCCTTTCCTTTCTTTTTTGAACCAAACAGAAATTTTTTTATTTTTCCCATTAAATCGGTAGGTTCATCTATATCCAAAAACGGTACATCTTCACCGTTAATTCGTCTTGCCACATTGATATAGGCTTTTCCCGCAAGAGATTTTTCATTGTTGATAATTGGCTCACCTCTGTTTGTTGAAGTTATAATCCCTGTATCTTCGGGGATAATACCTATTTTTTGACATGAAAGAATATTTTCAACGTCTTCAACACTCATCATATCATTAGATTTAATCATATTAGGTCTAACACGGTTTATTAAAAGCTTGTAACTTTCAATTCCTTCTGCCGCTTCAAGTAAACCTATAATTCTGTCTGCATCTCTAACAGCTGACATCTCGGGTGTTGTTACGACTATTGCTTCAGAAGCACCTGCTATTGCCGTTTGGAAACCCTGTTCAATACCTGCAGGGCAGTCTACAATTATAAAATCATAATCTTTCTTTAGTTTATCAGTTATTTTCTTTAACTGTTCTGCGCTAACAGAGGTTTTATCACGTGTTTGCGCTGCCGCAAGCAAGCATAAATTAGGATTCTTCTTATCTTTTACAAGAGCCTGCTTTAATTTACAGCGTTCTTCCACAACATCTACAAGTGTATAAACAATTCTGTTCTCTAATCCCAGCAACAAATCTAAATTCCTGAGACCTATATCAGTATCTATAAGGACAACACTGTGTCCGTTCTTAGCAAGGGCACTACCGATATTGGCACTGGTTGTGGTTTTACCAACTCCGCCTTTACCGGACGTTATAACTATTACTCTGCCTGCCATCTAATCCGCTCCTTAATCATTTATCTTAAATACAACTATTTCACTATTTACTATTCTTGCTTCTTCAGGTGTGAAAGAATTTGTTTTTTCTATATATATAGTATTCAATGAATCAGGTCTTCTTGAATAACAATTTGCAATTCTTAATTGAATGGCGTTCATTCTTAAAGCTCTGACTCTTGCTTTTTGGTTACCGCCTGCTCCTGCGTGGGCAATTCCTGATAATACTCCCCATACTGTTATATCCCCAAATGCCGTTATTTCACAGCCCGGATGACAGTCACCTATTACTACAATATTACCTTCAAAGTTTATTACCTGCCCTGAACGTATTGTCTGCTTTATATACTTGGTCGGAAATGATTCAAGCTCAATATCTTCTTTTGTATATTCCTGTTCGGGGACTACTATATCTTCTAACTTATTATCTTCATTTGTAAAAGATTGCATAGACTCCATTTCTTTGAATGTTTCTTTTGCAGGTGAATCTCCAAAAATTACTTCTAATTCGTCTTGTACTTCTGAATTTTCAGTTATCTCAGATTCTGTCGGCTGCTCTTGAATTTCAGGTTCTATACTCTCTTCTTGTACTGTCTGGGGTTGATTATTTTCTTCTACAATTTCTTCCGTTTCTTCTGGACTTTCGGTTTCTGCTTCTTGTGCCTGTATCTCTTCTTTTAGTTCATCTATAGTTTTATAAGGCATTGTTGGCTCAACTTCTACCGAATTTTCCGCTGACAGATTTGAAACAATTATTCCCAGTGCCAATGCTACTTTTTCAGTTTCAACAGATTTCGTTTCTATACTTGACAATGTAGAATCTATACCGTTTATTAATGACTTTATACTTAATATTTGAGCTTGATTTAAATCTACATTACCCAATTTTAAACAGATTCTTTTATTTTTTGCTTCATCTGTATCAAGTATTGAACTCAGCTCAAATATAATTTCAGGAGTTGTATCTACATTACTCAAATCTATAACAAAAATATTTTCATTAAGTTCTTCCATATTCGGCTCTCTTAGCTTCTGCTTTTTATTTCTCTTAATTCCTATCTATTTATTTAGAATATATTAAACTGCTTTATAATTCAAATTAAATTCAGATTAATGTATAGTTTTATATACTAAATAAACTTAACTTAAATTTACATAAGTCCGTTTCCTTTTAATTACGCATATCTTAGTATTGGTACAGATAAATTGATTTATTAAAAATTGTCCTTAAATTGCAAATAGGTAATAATAAATATGTAACGGTTATGAGTTGGGATTATATGAAGTTAAAAAAATTTATTTTTATTGCCACTGTTTTGATTGGCTTTTGTCCTATAGTTAATGCGTACGTTGGATCAGAACCCGGAATTGATGAAAATAAAATGCAATCCGTCAGTGAAAAAAAAGGATTCAGTGTTAATAAACCGGATTTTGATACGGATGCTTATTCTAAAATTTATAAAAAAGTCACTAAAGATGGTGCTGTTATGCAGGCTTTAGAACTTATGAACTCTGTTAACATTTCTAAGTACTCATATAGAGCTTTAATGGGTAACAATTTGACACAAAAACCCGTTAAAATTGAATTTAGAAATCTTTCGGAAATTAATCCCGAATATGCTTCTTTCGAGGCTCTGGGGTGGAAGGATAAGAAAAAAGACAGACTATACATTTTTATTAATGAAAAACATCGTAATGCCCCTGCCGAGGCTATTGCCGCTCTTTTAGCTCATGAAGCTATTCATCAGGATGAAATTAATTCATTGAATGAAGAAACTTTTGCCTGGACTCTTGAAGCAGGTACCTGGATGAAACTTGCAGAAAAAAATTCTTCCGTTTATAATCATCCTTCAAGCCTTGTTACCAGAGAAAATAATCTGAAAAAACTTTTTGAAAAAGGCGATTACACCAATAAATATATTAAAAAAGCCGTTTATACCAATCCCGGTTATAAAAATCTTTCTACTCGCTCTCCCGGTTTTGAAGATGAAAATTTGTAAAATTTTAAATATATTAAGAAATGTAAAGATGAAAACCCTTATTATATAAGGGTTTTTTAATTTATATATAACAATTATGCAATTTTTATTTCTGAAAAGTTTTTATATAAGTAAGAGAAGAAACATAAAAAGAGGAACATATAAATGGCTAGAGTTTTAATTTCAATGCCCGAAGAATTTTTAACAAAAATTGATGAAGTTGCAGAAGGTGAAAACCGTACAAGATCTGAACTCATTCGTGAAGCGTTAAGAACTTATATTCATAAACAAAGAGTTAAGGAAAATGCTCTGGCTATAAAGAATGCAAGTATATTGGAATCCTTGCTTGACTAAAAATACTATGTGCTGACTACAGACTTATTTGGGATTGGGGAATTGACAAAAAATGACTGTTTTTTAACAGTCATTTTTTTGTTATGAAAATATTTGTAACGAATGTAGCAAAATTATTTTTTACGGTTATTATAATAAATGGTCTTTATTTTAGGAGTTATATAACATGAAAATTGCAAATTTGCGCCCTATGGTGTCTTTTGGTAGAGCACTTACAAGTGATGAGAAAAGAGATTTTAAAGAAATTCAAAATGCTGCACGGAAAAAATTAAATATTGATAAAACAGCAGCTACTATCTTTGATTTCAGCGTTCCTTCTTCAAAAAATGATACGGGAATTGGTACAAGTTTTTCTAAAGATGCACAAGAATTGGGTGCTTTCTTAAATTCTATGGTCGGAGTTAATGCTATTCAACTCCAGCCTCAAGGTCAAATATCTAATTTCATCCGCTCGCCATACTCAGGTACTGGATTTTCTCTCGGTATGCATATTATTGACTTAAATAAACTTGCTGATGATGATTATTCAAATCTTTTATCCGATAAAGATTTGAAAGCTCCTTATATGAATAGAGTCAAAAACCATGATAGTGTAGACTATGACAATGTATTTTCTACTGACGGGCAAAAAGCTATGCTGCAAAAAGCATATAAAAGATTTTTGCAGTTAGACTCTTCATCACCGCTAAAAAAAGAATATGAAAGTTTTAAAAAAGAAAACAGCTATTGGCTGGAAAAAGATGCTTTGTTTGAAGCTGCTGCTGTTGCTAATAATTCTTCTGATATGAAATCTTGGCCGAATATAGATAAGTATCTTTTTGAAAAAAAAGAGGGTAATGCCCAAAGAATCGCTCAATTAAAATATGTTACTGATGATAAAGGTAATAACGTTGTTGATTTTGAAGAATTTGTTCAATTTATTGCAGATAAACAACAAAAACAATCTAAAAATGAATTTAATAAACAAGGTATAGATATCTATGGCGACTGTCAAATTGGCTTTTCTCAAAAGGATTTTTGGGCTCACCGCTCGGCTTTCTATCCTAATTATGAATTCGGATGTGATATCGGTAATAATAATTATTCTTGCTGGTCACCTGCTATTAATTTTGAAAAATTAAATTCTGATGCCGGTGAACTTTTATATAACAAATTTAATTTGTTCTTTAAACGTTATAATGGTGTCAGAATTGATGCGGCTTGGCAGCTGATTAAACCTTTAATCTGTGAACCTATTAAAAATAACGGTCAAGATGTATTTGATTCTAACGGTAACAAATTAGGCTATAAACTCCATTATCAGCCTGTTGTCCCTAATAACGGTCAAAAAATTATCAAAGATATTGTTTTGAAAGCTGCAGATAATAATAAAGTACCGCATGATAAAGTATTTCTTGAATTACTGGGCGGTAACTCTTATGACTCATTAGATTCTGTTAAACATTTAGGGGCTACTCTTATTCACATTACAAGATATGCTTCTGACGGCTGGGGAAGAGTTAAATACTATGAATCACGTGGTGATAATAAATATCAGAATATGCGCCCCGGTCAATATATTATAGGTCCCGGAACTCATGATGATGATAGTTTAGTTGCCAGAGTTAAACAAGGTCAACTGAGTAAAGATAACTTGGCTTCCGATCTGCATTTGAACAGGCAAGAATTGAAAGATTCTCCTGCCGCAGCTTCAAGTGCAGTTTTTGCGGAACTCTTTACCACTAAAAATCAATTCGCTACTCTGCCTGATATCTTAGGCTCAGAACGCAGATTTAATACTCCTAATACTAAAGAAGGAAACTGGGCTTATAGAGCTCCCGTTGATTTTGAACGTGAGTATTTCCAAAATTTAAATAAAGGTATGGGATTAAATATTGCCGATGCCTACAGTAAAGCTCTTAAAGCAAAAAATCATGGTTATTCTTCTTCTTTAACTCAAAAACTTGATGATTTTGCTCAAATATTGAAAGAAGATGGTCCGATGACTACAAAAGATGCTGATAAATTTTGCTTAACGCATAAAAATGATAAATGAGAGAGGCGGTTTTTAAACCGCCTCTTTATATATTTTTAATATTGTTTTACTCTAATTTTCGTTGACTTTCATGTTTTTTTATGATTTCCTATAAATAGAGATTTTAATCACGAAAGGATTCGAAACATTATGGCAACAAAAAGCAAAACATCTAAAACCACTAAAAATGTTGACGCATTAGAAAAAGCTTTGAATAAGTCTGATGTCGTTGAAACGCTTGACCAATTAGAAACATTGATTTCTAAAGTAAAAAAAGCACAAAGAATTTTTGAAACATATTCTCAAGAACAAGTTGATGCTATTTTTAAAGCAGCAGCTGCTGCTGCCGATAAGGCTCGTATTCCACTTGCAAGAATGGCTGTCGAAGAAACTGGCATGGGCGTTCTTGAAGATAAAATTATTAAAAATCACTACGCTTCTGAATATATTTATAATAAACATAAAAATGCAAAAACTTGCGGTGTGATTAAAGAAGATAAAGCTAACGGTATTAAAATTGTCGCTGAACCTTTAGGTGTTTTAGCAGGTATTGTTCCTACAACAAACCCTACTTCTACAGCTATTTTTAAATCTTTAATAGCATTAAAAACAAGAAATGGTATTATATTCTCACCACATCCTAGAGCTAAAAACTCTACAATAGCTGCTGCTAAATTGGTTCTTGAAGCAGCGGTTAAAGCAGGCGCTCCTGAAAATATCATAGGCTGGATTGATGTTCCTTCTCTTGAACTCTCTGCAGCTCTTATGAATCACTCTGAAATAGATTGTATTTTGGCTACTGGTGGTCCTGGTATGGTTAAAGCCGCTTATTCATCAGGTAACCCTGCATTAGGTGTCGGTCCAGGTAATACTCCAGCTGTTATTGATGAAAC
>CANQCO010000088.1 GCA_947589705.1 Candidatus Gastranaerophilales bacterium | reverse complement strand
CCTTCCTTATCGGTAAAACCTTATGTTAAGTATGGAGCAGGTATTTCAAAAAGAACATCCGACAGATTTGAAGGATATTTGCAAACCTATGTTACAAACGGAGGCAGAAATGGTGTAGGTATACAAATGGGTTTAAATTGGTTTTACTAAAGATATTAAACTTTTGAAATAAAAAAACAATTGATGCTGATGGCGATATAGCTATAACTTGTTACGAAAACAACTGCTATTTTCATCTGTTTGAAGAATGGAATTCTTTAGTTTCGGACTTCAGGTTGTTATTTTAATCTAGTATTGCAACATTACGCCTGCTGTCTTGAAATTGCTTTACGCTCGGTCTCGTCGCTCATTCTTCGCTTGCTCGTTTTGTAACCTTTTCAATACGCCACTCGCAAATTTTTACTCACTCCTTCTGTTTATCGTAAAAATTTACTCGGACACCTTATACAAAGCTTCGCTTTGTTTGGTTCTCATCCCATAAAAAAAGACGTTTTATAAACGTCTTTTTTTATGGGGCGGCTAACGGTTTAATTTCCGAACCGCTCCACAGTATATTTAATATTATAGACAATGGAGAATGTCAAGCTATTTTCAGAAGAATTGAAAAATTACAAGCTGCATGAACTTTGTAAAAGTTTATTTATATGTTAGTATAAAAGTAAATTAAATTGCACATTTTAAAATTTAAAATAAAAACTTTTGGCATTAATGCCGAGAGTAGAATAGACCTGACCGCCTTTTCACGCACAACGAACTTTTCTGCATAAGGTGTACGAAAGGGGGTGATTATAACTATGGTTGAAGAAATTAGACACAAAATAAAATGTGCCCTTAGCATCATAGGACACATTTTACTAATTATTTCGTCATTGTTGTAGGGTCTGCATAGAGGGTATTGATGGATACCCTCTCCCTACTCTTATTATAAACTATTTCTATTATTTTTCAAGTGTACAGTTAAGAAAAATTAAATATAAAAAAGCTCTCCTCGACATCAAAAGAGGTAAATGAAACAACGAAGAATTTAATTTCAAACTTTTCTATAATTACCTTTTGTATCTCTTATTAAAGTTTCTCTCCGGTTTTTATCTTTTGCATAGCTTACATGGACACAATTATTATCTTGCTCCCATATCAGCTGATCGTATTCAATACCGGAATTTTTTATAAATTCAAAAAGCTGTTGCTGTGTCATTCCATTAACTTTTATATCGGCTGCCTGTCCTTTAAGATGTTGAGAAGTTTTAGAAGGCTTATACCCAAGCTGATATAATTTAGTCCACAATACGGAAGATCTAAAACAGTTGGTTATGATTATCGGTTTTTTCAATAATTCTCTTAACGGCTGCAAACAAAATATTATAAGATAAAGCATATTATCTAAACTATTTATATCCGGCATATTGTTTATATTGTACTTAACAGCTGTGTCGGAGTGTATGAGTTCCGACATTGTAAAATTTAACATTTTTTGCCCCCTGTTATATCATCAATCCTATGATGTGCTGATTTTGTAGATTGTTCAACAACTGCCATACGCTCAATAAGGTTATTATGTTTATCTTGTTTTATTTCAAGCCGTTTAATTTGAGATTCAATGAATTTAATACTCACTGCCAAACCGCCAATAAAAATCCCTGCACTCGTAACATTTATAACAATTAATAAAAGTAATTCTGCTGATATATTCATTTATTCCCCCAACCGCAAAATTTCTGATAATTATCAACGCTGTGTTTAATCAGCCAGCGTTTAAAGGCGCATACATCAGCTGATTTCATACAGCCTATTAATATTAGAGTTGAAAGATACCTGTCATTATTTATAAAAGAATGGTTTTCGCAAAGCGTATCATGAAGCAGGGAAGCTATTTGAAATTCAGGGTTTGTTTTTGAACCGATTAACCGCCAAAATACACGTGGAATACTTGCCCCATCCCAACGATAGCCTTTATCAATCCAAAAACTATACACAATTTTTTTTGTGTTTCTTTTATCAGTTATTTTTACCTGCAAAAGCTTTTTATTTAAAAAAGGTTTGTCCGTTATATCTTTTTTTTCCTGTTTTGTCATGGACGGTAGAGGAAAGAGCATAGTAGTACAGGGAATATCATCAAATTCAATTAGAATGTCTTTATCCTCGTACCATCTCATTGTTTATTCTCCGTATTACTTTTAATTTTTCCGTTAATCTGAATAATGGTAATACCGCCGCTTTTTTTCACCCTTATTATTTGCGTTTGTTTTTCGTAAATAGGTTGTTTCTGAAATAAGAGTAAACCGCCTGCATTTTCGACTTCAACAAGCTGTTTATTCTCATCAGAATAAACATCATCAGCAAAAGCAAACGAAACACAAAAAAACAATAACGATAAAATAACCGATAATTCTTTCATAATAAACCTTTCTTTTTTTAAAAATACACACGTCAGATTGAGCAGAAAGCCTGCTAAAAAATTTTTTAATATAAAACTAACCTAAAAAATAAAAACGGTTAAAAACCATTTTTAAAGTTTAATGACGGCGGAGGGGGTTTAGTCCTCCGCTTAGTCGGCATCGGCGTCGAGCGCCTCGGCGGGTGTTAGTATTTCTAAAATATTAGGATATTGAGACTTAATTATATCTATATTAGCTCGTATGAATATTTCATCTAATTGTTCGGATGTTATATTAACCTCTTTAGCCATTATATCTAGTAATGGATTAGAACGTTGTAATCTTTCGCATAATTCCCATTCTAATTGTGCTTGCTCATTCTTTGCTATCAGTTCTTTTAATTGTTGATAGCTTATTCCAAGTTCTCTAAGAGCTAAGGCAAATACTCTTTTTGTCATCGTTAATGATTGAATAAATCGTTTTTCAGCTTCCTCTTGTTCCTTTTCAAAATCGGGATTTAAGGCAATATCACCGTCAACTATAATATACTTCCCATATTCAAAGTCATCAGGGGCTTCTTTGACATTATCATAATAAGCCGCAAGCGTTTCTTCCTGTTCGGATGTTAAAATATTATTGTCTACTATCGTGTAATACATTTTGTCTCCTTTTCATTTAATTGCCTATTTGTTATTAAGAAAAAATAGCGTTCCTGTTATGTGCGAAAAATATGTTGATTCGTTAGTCATATCATTAAGTATTGTAATCACATCACCTTTTTTGACCGGAAAAATAGGATTTGCAAAAACACCACTTGTATTTGGTCTAACTGTAGTAAAAACGGTATATCCGTTGATGTTGATTCTTGAAGTATATCCACTTTCATTTACATTTTTGTCGTAAATGATTCCAACGTAACCGCTATCTACAACGGTATATGATAATATTTGCTTACCAAAAAATTTTTGCGTCGTGAAAAAATTTATCGTAGAATTCCACTTCGGAAAATTGCATTCAGAAAAAACGGCAATTTTTTTATTTTCATTGATAATTAATGTTTTTTTATCAATTGGTATAAGCGAAATATCTTTTTTAATCAGTCCCGCCCGTTTTTCCGTTGCAATTAAATGCAAGGGACGGTTATATTCTTCGATTTTTTTTATTGTATTCATTTCTTTGTTTCCTTTCTATTTATCAACGTTTAATGGGAAAAATTTAGATAGAGTTACATTGCAAAAAACAACACTATTGCTACCTAGGTCATTATGCAAGCGAAGAACATCACCTTTATTAACCGGGAAAAACATATTCCCTAATTCCAATGAACCTTCTGTTCTTGTAATAGCATAAGTAGAAATATTATTGATATACAAAGAAACAGTAAAGTCTCTACTTCTATTTGGATTATGAAATCGAAGAAAACACCAACCATTATCAGGAACCGTATAATGTTTATCTTCTGTAGAGCTTCCCATCCATTCGCCTTCCCAACCAATATTAATCATTTTGCCTGAATTATATAAAGGAAAATTTAAGTTTTTTATAACAGATATTATCCCTTTGTTGTTAATAATAGTTTTATTATCTGTTTTAATCAGTCCAAAGCGGTTTATTGCAGCAAGGAGAAAATCGGGGAAATTAAATTTTAAAATATTCATTAGCGTTTTACCCCCCCCCGATACGGTTAGAGAGCCAGCAAAGACGTCTTTTAACCCTATTAAGTTTTCACTAGCCGTTTTCTCCTCTAAGTCATAAGGCGGTTTAGCCACGTTTAACAAATAATCACCGATTGCAGCGTCTGACGGGAAAATATTATCAATATGTATTTTATTATTTTTTAAGCTGATTTCTTGTGTTTCAGGGTTAATAAAGATGTTGTATTCACCGTCTGTTAGTCCGCTTACATCTTTTGTTAATTCGTCCACTATTGTATAGGTCTTGCCCTGTGCTGTTGTCAGGTCAAAGCTGCCGACTGTTTTTAATATGTTTCCTTCCAATTTTAAAAACGCAGGAAGCCCGTCAGAACCCACAACGCCTGAATTTACGCAAAAGACGTTATAATTTAACCCGGCATAACTTTGAGCTTGCCTTGCAAAGCCTTGAGCCTTTTCAACTTCTTTTTCGCAATCTTGCACTGCTTCAATTCTTGAATTTTCAATACTTTCAAGTGCATTTTGTTTTGTTGATTCAATATTATCAAGTGCTGTTTGTTTGCTGAACTCTATATCGAGTATGGCTTCTTCTGATTTGTCTTTAGTTTGATTGGCATAATATTTAGAAGAATAATCTTCATCTTGGACTTTACCGTCCATTTTTATAGCCCAATCTCTTGCAAGGTCTGCACTATTTGAAGCTTCATTAGCTTTTTGAGATGCCAAATCAGCACTTTTTTCAGAATTAATTTCAGATTCTCTTATGCTATCAATAAGCTCTTCAGGTTTAATATCAGAACCCTCATCAACCTTAACAGATCTGTCTACTTTTCTTGACAGCATTTGTATCAAACGTACAATATAGTCAAGTGCAAATTCAAGTGAAGCTAAATTCAAAAAAGAAGATGTTCCAAAAGGAAAAGTCTGAGCAATAGGGATATTAAGCATTAAAACAATTTTTTCATTTTCGCCTAAAACATTATATTGACTTCCCTTAATAGGAAAAGTTATATGACTGCCTTGTGCTTCACCAATTTGGTCAATTGTATAATCAATATTATATTTCAATACTTTTTGTCTTCCCAAACTATCAGTATGAAGTACAAGTAATTCTTCATAACCGTTTATCAGAAAATCAAAATCAAAAGTAGTACTTGAGCCGTTACCTTGCCAAGTATTAACCGGAACAATATCAGGTATCATACAATCCTCTTTCTTTTTTTATAATGAAACACGCAGACTAAATAAATCTGCTTTACTTTCTCACTTTCGCTTTTTTGGCGGTTCTCCCGTTGCTGCAAGATGAGCACGATAATCACCCCATCCTAATAACCTTAAAGTTCCAACCCCGAATTCACCTTGTGCAATATCTCCAATACCGCCTGCTGCATTCGTTATTCTAGAAACAGGAACTCCTGTTGCATCATCTCCGACAACTGCCATAGCCTCAACCCAATCCGCAACAGTTACTTCATTTTTCAATATTAAATCTTTTCCTATACCTTCAATATCACTAATTATAGGAACTGCGCTTAAAAACGGCTTATATTCTTTTTTGTCTAATGTAGCCATCAAAAATTGAAAAATTGTTTTAATTCCCATTCCGGCAAAACCGTATGCACCCATATTTGCAAACACAACCGCAGAGGCGGCATCAATTCCGAATCTCGCAAGTGTATCATCATCACCATCTCCTCTGATTAAAGAGCCAATAAGCTGCATTATGGAAAGATTGCCCAAGAAAGATGTAAATAATATCGGATTAAAAACTTTATAAATAATTAATGCTTTAATAAATTCTTTATCAGTTGTTTCACCTCTTGCTCTTTGAGCAACGGCATCAAGGAATTTTCTTTCATACTGCAATGATGTATTGTTAAAAGCAAACATCATGCGAGTAAAGAAATTTTCAGACATTTTCTTTTGCCATACGGAAGTTGCGGAATTATGTCCGGATTGTTGAGCTCTTAAAGTATCTTCAACGAACTTTTCAAAAGCTTGTTCTTTTGTCATTCCTTGTTTTATTAAATAGTCAACATAAGGTTTACCGCCAAAACAAATTGCAAGAATATCACCATACTTAGTATTTGTAGAACAGAAATTTCTTAATGTTCTAAACCTATCACTTTCATCAGTTATTCTTGACATAATTTCATTCATGGAGTTTCCGGCAAGACGAGCTTTTAAATAATCACAATTATCGAGCATATATTTAAAAGTTTCTTTGGGAGTTTTCAAGCCTTCTGCAAATCCTTTGCCCCATAATCCAGCCGGCATTTTTTCCGCATAGTTAATAACGGATGTTAATTGCCCAAAAGCCACTTTTAAATTACCGCCTATGCGAGAAGTTATATAATTTGTTGCAAGAGTATCTGTCCAAACTTTTCCTACATTTAAAACACGAACAAAGTTTTCAAAAGTTGAAGAACCAAGTTGATTAATCAAGGTATCATGTATTCTATCTCCCACTGTTCTCTTTTGTTTATTTTTCTTTCCTTTTCCTCTTTTAACGATATTGGCTAAAGGCATACTTACACCATCAAAGACTTCTTTAATTGCTGCTCTTACCGTACTGTCTTTAAAAATAGCATTAAGGTAATTTAATCTTTCGGAAAGAATAACATATCTTGCAGTTTTATTTATATGCGGAAGTAAAATTGAAATAGGCTGTTCCGGTTTCATTTTAATCCTGTTGCATACTTTTCTTTGTTTAATAAATGAAGGGTTACTTGAGCGAACCACGTTTTCATGGAGCATATCTATTTCAGATCCGACACGAACAGTTTTTGAAGGAAAATAATTTGTAACTTTCGGAAGTGATAATCCTGTTGTCCTTATAAATACTTCATTATTTTCATCATACATTTCCTCGCAAGTATCAATTAACAGCCAAGCAAATTGTTTATCTTCATCTGATAATATTTCATCAAACATATATCTGACTTGAGAATATCCGTATTGTGTCATTATTCTTTGCTCTAATTCTTCATTCATAGACCAAGCATAGAGTGTTATTATTTCAGCTCTTGATAATTGACATGGAGTTTTAACAAATTGTCCCGTTTCTTTGCTGAATGTAGTTTCAACCAAGTCACAATATTCTTCTTCATATTCTTGCATGAGCTTTATTAAAGGCTGTACATTACCGAAGTCAACAAACCTATTAAATTTATCAAGGAATTTTTCTTTTGCATTAACTGGATTATTAAGTCCATATAACTCGATAGCTTTTTGGCAAAAATCAGAATAATGCTTATAGGCATAAACTTCTGCATCACTCTCTAATTTTAATAAAGAATATCTTTGAGCAACATCTCTACCAAATAAAGCATTTAAAGCAGTTTCCCAATTAACAAGAGTTTTTTCTGATGTTAGCGGAGTTTCGCCCATGATAAATTTAGCAACAGCTTTTGCTGCATTATTATCTTTTATACTTCTTACCCTTTGAGCCAAATCGGTTTTCATATCATCTTTTTGAAGCCGTTTTTCAAGTTCTTCCGCATCCTTTGCCCTTCTTCCTTCAAATTTCAAAGTCATTATATCTTCTAATAGAGAGCGAGTTGCAAGCAAGTTTAAATCCTTAATTTTATTTGAACGATATTCTAAAAATTTTCTTCTTAAATTACTTTGAAAATCTGTTTTAAATTCCGGAGCAGGAATAACATTTTCATCATTATTTTCTCTTTCTTCTCCTATAGCAGCTTTATCAAGTTCAATCATGGCTGCATACTCTTTGAAGGCTTCATCCTGTTTGAGTTTATTCAATTGTGCAAGTTCAGCAAATACTGTGTTTGTTTTCCAATCAAATTTGCCTTTTGAGATAGTTCCCACTTTTACAAGTTTAGAATTAACCCTAATTTGCCTTTGAATTTCTTTATGCAGAATTGCTTTTGCTTGATTTTCCAAATCCGCAATTACATATTCATTTATTTTTCTTATAATTCTTTTTGTAGAGTTTACGGAAGTTGCATTTTTAATTGCCTTATATAAGCTGTGTGATTTTGATATTCTTACCTTATATCTAACATTCGGATCATAAACTTTTAAATCACTTAATTTATGAGTTACATAATATTGAAGCTGTTGGACTACCGGAATATTAGGATAAGTTTTTCTGTTGAAATCTTCTTTCTGTCCTTCTTCATAGTCATCACCAATTTTACCTAATTTTTCAGCAATATCTTTAACAACTTCATCCGGCATTGACGGAATATTTTCAAATAAGGACCAAAGAGCCTGAAGTGCATTACTTTTTTCTTCACCCTTTAAAGTCTGTACTTTATTATAAAGATATTCAAACTTGCCATAAAAATTCCCGATTTCATCTTCATTCATATTGCCAAAATTATAGTTACCATCCACCAATACATTAAAGGCTTTTTCTGCAAGTTCATAATCACCGCCTACTTCATCAGTATCATAATTAACTCCGGTATCTGTGTAAAATTCTTCCCACTCTGCGTGCATACCG
>CANQCO010000087.1 GCA_947589705.1 Candidatus Gastranaerophilales bacterium | reverse complement strand
GCTATGCCAATGCTTATAAGAGTTTTTCCGGTCCCCATCTCTGCTAAAATGGCTACCGACTTGCTCTTTCTCATACAACCCCCATGACCTGCAAGGCAAACTTGAAAGCTTCAATTTGGTGGGTATATGGTTTTGCTTTAATTGGCATTTGCAAAGATTTGTTTTCGGCTTGGCTTTCCACCTCTTACCTCGCTCCAATCAATGATGTCATACGCACACTCTGCACCTATAGAATAGACCACTTTTTCTGTTTGTGCCTTGTCCAGGCACTCCTCACTTAGCAATGCTCGTATGGTGTCCTTGTCGCAATCACTCAGTGATGCCATAAACACTTTGAAAGCAATGCCATTTCTTTGAAGGTATTGATTGAGTTTTCTTAATGCTATTCTCATATTTCAACCCTTCCTTTGCTGTTACATTTCTCTTTCATGTTCGTTCTCCCTGCTTGTAGGCAGTTTGTATTCCTCGATCAAAGAACTCAATAATTTTTGGTCAACCCCTTCGCACTTCGACTCCTGCAAAAGTTTTAGTGCTTTGCTGATGAGTTGCAGCTCATCGTTTGACCTGATTTTCCCTTGGTTAAGGTATTTCTTGTCAAGGATTACTCCGCCCCTATTGTCGCCACCGTGAAAGGTATCAATGGGATAACGATATGAAAGTGATTGGATATGTCTTTGAACTGTGCATTTTGAAACTTCGACTTCATCTGCAATTTCTTGCATTGTATGAACTTGACCGTCTGAAATGAAATTCAAAATGTCAGCAGTTATACTAGATTTCTTCAAATCCACTCGTTATCTCACCCCCTTTTGTTTGGTTTTGACGCCTATACTTTAGCAGTCCCGTGATAGCACCATTTGATATCACGGCAAAAATTTTTTAATTTTTTTTGAAAATTTTTAAGAAAAAATCCCAAGCAGTTTCGAGACAAAAAGACTCTTATACTTGGGATTTCAATTCTAAGTATTGAACAAATGGGTTATCTTCCAAAAATATCAAATAAGCTACTATCTCCATAATTTCTATAAATTTCGCCGCTAGTTCGCTTTGATATTTTGATTTTACAATACACAATAGTGTATTGTAATTTTTTTAACCCATGAGTTTTGGCGATTTTGCACTTCTTTTGCACAAAATTGTCAAAAAGAAAAAACCCAAGTGTTTTTCAATCTTTTTCACTGATTTTCGAACACTTGGGTTCCTTCTTACTTTTTTATTTTTAATCTACAAATTCGGTTGAAATGTAATCAATTGCCTTGCATTTGATACACTTCACTCCCTGTATCGTTTGTTTCTTTTTGAGCTTTGTAGGTTTATCTATTAAAACCTTTGTGATGCCCTTTTCATCTGATGAAGTCGCAATTGCAATACACCGCCCACAATGCGGGCAATAAAGTTTTGTTGTCATATTGGCCTCCTAAAATTTATGAATAACAAACTTGACTATTCCCCGTATTTTGCAATCATCCACTACTATGTCCTTATATTTGCTGTTCTCTGGATGCAAAATAACCTTTCCATTTCTTTTGTAAAATGTTTTAATTGTTGCTGAGTCATCAACTAAGGCAACCACAATTTCCCCCTCATCGGCACTTTCGCAAGGAAGATAGAAAACTCTATCCCCATCATAAATGCCCACTTCAGTCATGCTGTTGCCCTTGGCTATAAGACTTATCAAGTCCTGGTGACCAAATATTGATGTAGGTAGCGAATAGGTTTCTTCGATATTTTCTATTGCTAGGATTGGATCTCCACACGCAACCGTGCCTACCAACGGAGCTTGGATGGTATCACTTTTGCTTAATTGTGTAGGTGTGATAATCTTGCCAAAATCGTTTCTCTCAATGAGGTCTCTCTGCTCTAATGTCTTAACATACAATTGTGCAGTTGCGAGGCTAGGGAATCCAACTGCTTTTGCAATTTGTCTAAAAGACGGAGAGCGCCCTTCTTTTCTTTGGTACTCTCTTATAAAGTCAAGCACACTCATCAATTTTGTTTCGTTTACAATTTTCATTGCCCACTCCTAGTTTTATAACCGAACACTCCGTTCGCTTATGTTCAAAGTATAGAACATTTGTTCTAAAATTGCAAGCGTTTTCATAAAAAATTTCAAAAAAATAAAGCCTATGTTTCCACAGACTCTATTTCTTGCTTATTCTACTTCTTTTTTAGGTATGATTGCACATGATAGATATTTGGTTAATGCCATGATTGATGCAGGCTTTTGTCCAGGCTCATATGGATTTCCCTCACTGTCAATGCCTGAGCCATCATACCATTCAGTGTCTTTAAGTGTTTTCTTTAGGTTGTCAATGTGGCTCTCTACATCATCACGCAAACTTTGGTCACGATAAACTCTTTGCATATGCCAACGAATATGGTCGGTGTTAGATGTTGGATGATCAGTGCCTTCTTGGCGGGTATATTCACACAATAAGCGCAAATATCTGTTTTCAGAAAATAATTGCGTCATGTCGCGGTCTTTATTATTGCTGCCTCCATCATCAGCATTGGTATTTTTATATATGAACACTGTAATACTAGGAATTAAAGTTCCAATCAGACCAAGATCTGCTTGTATTAATGGAGTATCACTGTTTTTTGTTACACTTTTATCATAACTATTTGTTTCGTCGTTCCAAAAATAAACATAACCATCCTCTCCATATTTAAATCCAATGTATATCGCCATATTTACAAATCTTTGAGTTGCTGCGGCATATTTAGTATTGCTCTTGCCAAACCACTCAAAATATTTTCCAAGAGTACTTACAAAAATGCTTGCCATGCTTACATATTTTTCTTGCCCAAGTTTCGTTAATAATTCCGTTGCATTTGAATAATTTAATATATCAAGAGATCCTTTAAAGTAGTAGTGCATACGAGGAATTGACTCACCACTAATCTCTGCCGCGAGACCTTTCATGCATTCCACTATTGTTACGTTTTCAAGATAGGCTTTCTCTCCGACATAATCTGCTGCATCAGCATCGTCCTTGCTTTTTGATGAATATAATTGGAAAGCCTCCTGTGAAGCATATCTCATAACTGTATTTTTTATATAAGTTGGTTTATCAACCGATAACGGTCTGCCTTTGGTGTAATACATTAAATCACTATAATAAGCATATTCAAAAACAATAACTACTTTCTGATTTGTAGGGCTAATTTCAGTATTAGGATTTGCTCCAAGAACAACAGTATTATAAAGTCTTTTTAGGGTCACAGAAATACTATTATTTTTCCCACTAATTTGCGCATTTTTTGCTTGCAAGTTAATCTGATATCCATTTCCATAGATTATATCTTTGCCAAGCTTTGTTGCGTCTGATTGCCCATTATTTGTAGTTTCCTTCAAAATTGAATCATCATCAAAATCTCCCTCGCCTTCGCCATGTAGATCTTTGTGAAGCACAATTCTACTGTTCGCATAGTATCCAGCCGCATCAAATACATTTACAAGCTTATTGTCGGCAATGTCATTTAATATATTAAAGTTGAAATAACAATTCGTTCCACCTTCAACCCCATCTCCTGCTGCTATTTTCAAAAAGGCATAGGCATTTTTCGATGGTTCGATATCGAGACTTCCACCTTTTGTATCAGTCGCCCTAGCAGGCATTGTCCATTCTCCATCATCAAAGTTGCCAAAATAATCGTTATAGACATCGGACTCAGATAATCCGCCAAAATTTCCAAAGTATATTCTTGCGTAGCCTTGTGCTTGCTCGGTATAAATGTCAACCCAAATGTAGCCATTATTATTTTCCCCGTCTTTCCCAGAAACGGTTTTCCCGCTTTCATCTTGCAAAACATATTCCGATCCAACTTTGACAATCTTGTAGGTCTTATCTCCAATTACAACTGTATCTCCTAATTGTGAGGTTAAGAGCCCTTGACTGTCATTTCCAACATAGCGATAAAAATTCCATGTAATTGTGTCCCATGAAGCTTTCGTTTCTTTAGCAATATTGCTTAATGCTTTTAGTGGAATTTTGAAATAATCCACTTTTTTCCCATCATAATAACTATGTTTTGCGAAAACTCGGATTTGTTGATATCCTTTATGTACATCTTCATCTATTCGACTATCAAAACTCATTATGTCATTGACAAAAGATATGTCTTGAATGTTGACCTTTACAATTTGCAATGAAATATTTTTCTCCCCATGAGTAAGAGAAATTGTTTTGTTGAACTCAGTCCCCTTGAATGTAATTACTATTTGTTTTGTTGCGGCAGTATATCCTATCTGCCACCCCTCAAGACCATTAAGTTCTACTTTGAATAATTTTTCAAAATCTTTATTTGTTCCAAGTCCGCCAAGATAATTTGCTATGTCTAAATCCAATGTTAAAGTAAGAGTATTTTGGGTGTTGCTTGGCAATTTTATTTGTATATTCTCTTTTGAACCTACACTGCTGATACTTTCAAGCTTCTGTGTGCCGCCCTCGGTGCGAGTGTAAGATGGTGTGATTCCAAAGTCGGCAAGGTTTATTTTCTCTATATTGAACGAGAACTCAATGTCATCACAAGCAAATGTGATTTTGTTTGCTGTTGCTACATTTATAGTAACGCTAGATTCTGTGATTTCTTTCCATTGATCATCATCATTTATTTTATATTTTACAGGACTAGCGATTTTTTGCCTATCTGCACGACCTTTTTCTACTGCAAATGTAAGTAAATCAAGCAATGTTTGATAAGTTCCTTTGTCTGAAATTGAAGTGTCTGAGCATGTCACATTTATAAACTCAGCTTTTGCGCTGATCTTCATTTTCAAGTTAAAGGATTTTGTTCCTATTCTTAATTGAATCACAACATTGTCATTTTCTTCACAAACTTGTAAACCCGTTAATGTTATTTCATTATTGTTTCTTGCTACATCAACATATGTATTACCATCAATCCTTACTGTCCAATTCTGAGTATTATCAACGGTCAGTGTAACATGTTCGCCAATATTCCCAATTTCAATTAGGTTATCTGAATTTTCTAACAATTCGTGATCAGCAAAATAAACTTTCGAATTATTTTCGGTACTTGCCTTACTAATGTAAAATGAATCATCAAACACGGCATTTAGCGAATTTGTCTTGCGATCATACACTGTCGCATGAACTAAAACACAAATAAAATTGTCAAATTCTGGCAGTTCCCCCTTGACCTTAAATGTGTTGGTGTCGTGATCAAAATAAATTATGTCATCTTGCCCTTCGCCAGAAGATATTTCCTTATCTATACCACATTCGACTTCTTTTATCAAACGATATGCATTTTCATCTGGTATTGGGTTAAGTTCTACAGGAAGGCAATCACTACCCATACATTGATCAAATTCGATATTTGCTTGGCCATTAAAAAGCGAACCCGCAAAATATCCCATTGTGGATATAAAGTTCATTTTATCTTCTATCATGAAGCCATTAAAATCAATAACTTTTACAGTGATTGTAACTATCCCTTCTTGCTCAAAAACAATATGACCCTTTTCATCGACTTTTGCGATGTCTTGATTGCTTGAAGAGTATTCATATTTAATATCGCAATCTTCTGGATTTATAGTAATCTTAGGGAAATTTGTTTCGGCCAATGATGTTTCAATTGTTGCTCGGTCAAATTGAATGCTTTTTAATTTTGCATGGCAATTTATGGTTGCTGTTGCCTTTACTTCCCCATTTGTGTCATCAACTGCTGTAGCAGTAACCGTTACTTGTCCATTTCCTAATGCTGTTACCATACCATTTGAGCCGACTTGCAAAATGCTATCATCTGAACTTGACCATGTAACTGCTGTGTTCTCAGCTTCCTGTGGATAAATACTAACGGATAATTGTTCTGACTCGCCTTCGTATAAGTCCTTTTCATAATCATTGAATTGCAATGCATGAACAGATGTATCCGTGATGATAACTTTTCTTGTTGCTTTTGCATCCTTATTTTCCTTACTCTCAACCGTTATGTAAGTTTCCCCATAAAATTTTGGCGTTATGATTCCTTTTTCGCTGACCTCTACTAATTTCTCATCGTAGTCCGTGTAAACTAGGTCACGATTTGATGCTTCTAGTGGTAAAATCGTTATATCTTCCCCAAGATTGTGTGTAGGTGGATGCTCAACATCATCCATGACCAAGACAATTGCTTGGTTATCAGAAAATTCAACTTTTTCAACATAGATATGTGTTAAAAGGCTCATGACAGCTCCACTTACCAATAATATGGCAAGCAGTAACAATGGCAAAATAATGATTGTTGAACTAATCAATTTTTTCATATGTTTTCTCCTATCCCTCTATTTTCCTATATCTCTTTCTTGCGGTAAACCAAAATACAAGAAAATTCACGACTGCATAAATCAGTCCTAGACCGATATTTATTAAATATGCGTATGTACTTCCGTTCTGCATTATCTTTGGCATTATTATGCTGAACACACCAAACACCGCTGCAATCAAAAGGCCAATTATCAACATGTAGGTTATATTTATCTCTTCAGCCTCCCCATTCGCTTTTGGTTTTAAATTTGGATTGACAAGGTTGATATTAATTCCGTTAAGCACAAGACCAATTGAAAACAACATCTGAGAGAACAACAGAACAACTATTTCAGTTGCACTTATAAATTTTAGTGCCGACATTACAATTACACTAACAAGCAATGCTCCAAAACTTACTGCAACATTGACCAAGCCTTTTAGGATAAGTTGCTTTCGATATGGAACCGGAATCATTTTTGTTATGTAGAAATTCTTCCCTTCCACACTTAAAATTGTTGCCGCAAACGAACCTATCAGCGCCATAAAAACTGAAACTACTAGCATGGCAGCACCAAAGTTTATGCCCTCTCCCATTTGTGCCTCGCCTACCATAGAAACCAATCTATTGCAGAAAAACACCATAACTGGGGTTGAGATGGCAACACCAAGGTAAAAATATGAGTAAGCCTTAGTATGTAGGATATCAAGGAATGTGTGTTTTAGTATTGCCCTGCTACTACCATAATTGTCTAATTTGGAATTGCGATGTCCAACTTCTCCACCGCCATCTAATTCTTTTGTGCGAATCTTTTGATATACGAGTCTTGCCACAGCAATGCCACCAACAATAAGTATGGCACTTATACCAACAATTCCGGCAATACCTATCCAGAACTTTTCAAAGAAAATAATGTTTCCAAGGTAATATGCTGGGTTATAATAGCCATCAAGCCAATTCAAAAGTGATAGCCATATTCCCAAAGTGCCTTCTTCCCAATTTCGATGAATAAAGAACTTTGCAAGCACCGTAAGGATATAATAGTATAAAGCAAAAAGCCCTGCCAAAAGCACAATGAAGATTATAAGCTTCACTATGTTGTGTCTTTTTAGCAGTGAGTTTATATACATTATTGGAATTGCAAGAAAAACTGAAAGGCCAAATGGTATCAATGGCATGAAGATTATGCCCAATATGATTCCCATTACATATGCAAATGTGATGCAATGCATAGCCCATCCAAACACAAGCATGATTGGAAGAAGCAAAATAGCCGAGTATATCATAAGGTCAATATAGTTTAATATTAGGTAACTTATGAACACTTTGAACGGACTCAAAGGGAATCTCGCTGTTATGTTGATGTCCCCTGGTCTATATAATCTATTCATTTGCATGCCTGTCGCTGCGACTGTTAAGCCTATTATTAAAATTGTTAGAAAAAGAACGGACAGCCTTTTTGCTGTGACTGCTATTGTCGAGTTTAGAACAAATGAAAGACCATATACAAGTGCTAATGCAATTGCCACCGCTAATAGTGCGGCTACCGCTGTCATGATTGCATTTTTCTTGCTATTGTTCCGATTTAATCCCCATTTTAATTTTAATTGTAAACGGATGAACTCAAGCATCATCCACCTCGTTCACTTTCATAAATTCTTTTTCAAGATCAAAATCTTTATTTTTGCGTAGGTCAACCTTTTTAACCAATTGCCCTTTTCTAATAAAAATAACAACATCGCACGCTTTTCTTACCGTTTCTAGGCTGTGTGAAGAAAATAAAACCGCATGATGATTATCTTCTGCATAATTTCTTATAAATTTCACAAGCAAAGCCATGGTTTGTGGATCAAGTCCAACCATTGGTTCATCAAGCACCCAAAGTGATGGCTGATGCACGAGAGCACCCAAAATACAAATTTTTTGCTTCATTCCGTGTGAATAATTAGCAATTTGTGTATCCAAAGCATAAGAAATGTCAAACTGTTTTGCAAGTTCGTTTGTGGCATATTCCTTTTGTTCTTTGGTCGCTCCGTATAAGCTTCCTATGTAATTGATGTATTCTCTCCCCGTTAGTTTTTCATAAACGGAGTGATCATCTGGAACATAGCCAATAAGCCTTTTAGCTTCTTCGCTTTGGGTATTTATGTCAAATCCATTGACTTTAATTTCCCCTTCTTGAAAAGGCAAAACACCTATTATGCTTTTTATAATGGTAGACTTTCCTGCACCATTGCTACCTACAAGACCAACAACTTCTCCCTCTGCTACTGAGAAAGTAATATCCTTTGCTGAATATTTATCATTTGCAGGATATTTTTTAGACAAATTTTTGACTTCGAGCATAGCTCCCCCTTTTTATATAGTGTGTCTACTTTTGTCATTATAACACATATTTTGTAAAAATGGTAGTAAAAAAGAGCCAAAATCAAAAAAAAGAGAAATTTCTCTCTCTTTTTCTACTCTAAGTCATTTATATCATCAAAAATTTCATCGTTAAAAAACTCTGTCAAACTAATTCCAAGCCCACCGCAAAGCAACGACAATGTATAAACCGTTATTGATCTAGCATTTTTGTTATAAAA
>CANQCO010000086.1 GCA_947589705.1 Candidatus Gastranaerophilales bacterium | reverse complement strand
AATGAAACATTACAACCCCGAACACATATAAACTCCTAAATAATAAACACAAAAGAGACCATTAGGATGCAGAAATAAACCACTCATAGAAGTGGCTTTTTTTTGTTAAAAAACAGTTTAAGGTTTTTAAGTGTCAAATATACAATTTTTAATCCGGCTTAATTTAAAAATTAATTTGGTTTATAATTAGGCTATGAAAACATGCTTTTAAGAAAGGTAATTATATGAAAAATACGGTAGTAGTCGGAGCCCAGTGGGGAGATGAAGGAAAAGCTAAAATTACTGATTTATTGGCGGAATATGCCGATGTAATAATAAGATATCAAGGCGGATGCAATGCAGGACATACTGTTGTTGTAAATAATCAAACATATAAATTCCATTTGGTGCCATCGGGTGTTTTATATAAAAATAAATTCTGCTTCATAGGTGCGGGAACCGTTATTCATCCTGAAACTTTCTTAAAAGAAACTCAAGATTTAAAAGAAAGAGGAGTTGACCTATCATCTTTAAAAATAAGCCCGTTAGCTTCCATTACACTGCCGTATCATATAGATATTGACGGAATAAGCGAAAATTCATCAAATAAAAACAAAATAGGCACAACAAAAAAAGGGATAGGACCGACATATTCTGATAAAGTAGGCAGATACGGGCTTAAAGTTCAGGATTTATATGATGATGAACTTTTAAATTCCAGATTAGATGCAATTTTGCCTTTAAAAAATAAAATTCTTGAAAATGCCTACGGCACAAAGACTTATACAAAAGAAGAAATGCTCAATTATTGCAGAAAATATGCGGAAATATTCAGACCGTATTTATGTGAAGATTGGGTAGACAGATTGTCGGGTGCTTTAAAAGAAGATAAGAAAATCCTTTTTGAAGGCGCACAAGGTATAATGCTTGATATAGATTATGGAACATATCCTTATGTAACGAGTTCAAGCCCTATAGGGGGAGGCGCAGCAACGGGAAGCGGAATAGGACCTACACATATTGATAATGTTATAGGTGTTACAAAAGCATACGTAACAAGGGTAGGAGAAGGTCCTTTTATTACGGAATTAACCGATGAAATCGGAGATAAAATAAGGACAATCGGAGCTGAATTTGGTACAACTACAGGTAGACCCAGAAGATGCGGCTGGTTTGATGCGGTTTTATCGAGGTACTGCGTATTGGTTGGCGGACTTACTCAAATGGCGATTACAAAAATTGATGTATTTAACGATTTTGACGAATTAAAAGTCTGCATTGCATATAAAGATAAAAGGGACGGCAAAATATATAAGGATTACCCGACAAACATTAATATGCACAAATATTTAGAACCTGTTTATGAAACGTTTAAGGGTTGGAAATCAGATATTTCAAATGCAAAATCTTTAAATGATTTACCTGAAAATGCAAAGATATATTTAAAGAAGCTTGAAGAACTTGTAGGTATCCCGATAAAAATTATAAGCGTAGGCGCAGATAGAGAACAGACAATAATATTAGAAAATCCGTTTAAATAAAAATTTTTAAAATCGGTTGACTATAAAAAATGTTCTTGGTATGGTTATAAAGAATGAAGCAAATGCGCTTGTAGCTCAGCAGGTAGAGCACTCCCCTTTTAAGGGATAGGTCGCGCGTTCGAATCGCGCCAAGCGCACCATTTTTAGCCCCATATGGGGCTTTTTTATTTTTGGGCGATGAGAACGCACAATGCAAAGCATTGTATTCGTTCGAGCGCGAACGAGCTGAGGCTGTAGTGACGGATGCGTTGAGCATTCGGCACGTAACGCCGTTAATTGCGAGTGAGCAAGACAATCGCGCCAAGCGTACCATTTTTAGTCCCATATGGGGCTTTTTTATTGCACAAAATTATTATAAGATTATTTTTATGATTTACTACTAATAAATTTAATTATTTAACAACTTATTTTATCAGAAGTTTTAATACTAATAAATATAAGATAAGGTAAAATATGAATATTGTTAATACATATAATCCTATAAATCCAATAAATAAAAAAACATTAAATAAAACTTCTAATAATCAGATAACATTTTCAAAATTATCCCAGTTAAAAGCGGATGTTTTTGAACCTTTTAGAGAAATTGAACAAACTCCCGGCATAAAACTTGATTGTAAATTAGATATTCAAAAAATATATGATGAAGTTTATGAAATATTTAAACAACAAAATCCTATGTTTGATGAATTGCATATTCCTAAACCAAAAATAAAAACAGTTAATAATTTATTTAAAGAATTCACAGGAGAATATTCTTTCTATAATAACACTATTCAACTAAATAACTCTTTTATAAATACTGATTATTATTTATGTTATGCAAAAAATAATTCTGGACAAAAATACCCTTTACATATATGTTTAACATCCCAATTAGATGAAACAAAAAACAAAATAAAATCACAATTAGAAGATATAAATTGTACTGAAGTTGAAATAACAAAATTAACCGAACAAGAAAAAATGTTATGGATAAAAAGTCTTATTGCACATGAACTAAGACACTGCCTTCAACATCACATGATGGCTTCTATGGGCAAACAAAATATATATTTAGCATATGAAAAATATTTAATAAAAAAGCTAATAAAATCACAAAAAGAAGTTGCAGATTTAAGCAAACAAGCCTTAGATTTATGTCCTCATAACGAATATGAAACTAGAAAAAGAGATTATATAAAAGCCTTAAATGACTTAGAAAAAAGTAAAAACGATGAATATTCATATATATTGAATTTTAAACCATATAAAATTTTAGATGGTAATACAAAACTCAAATTTTCACTTGACCCGGAAGATATAAGATATTGGTCTGTAAAAAAACATTTTATGAAAGCAAGTTTTAAATACAATAGAGATGACAAGATAATATATTATTCTTCTCCGTTAGAAATAGATGCATATCATTATGAACAGGAGTTTATATTTAGTCAATCCGATAAATTCAGAAAGGATTGTACACTTGCAATGGGTATGAACCTTATAAATTCCTACGAAAATGGACTTATGAATCTTAAAAAAAATGGTTTTAAAGAATTAATTCAACAGAAATCAAATTAATCTTTATTATTGTATAATGCAATAATTAAAATATTTTTAACTGAAAGCTTATAATAATTGATTCATTAATATAATTATCTTATAATCCTTTAAGAAAGGTCTAACTATGAAAATATATAAAACTTTAACGGATTTAACGGGTAAAACTCCTCTTTTGGAACTCAGCAATTTTGAAAAAATTAATAATATAGAAGCAAAAATTATTGCGAAACTTGAATATTTTAACCCCGCAGGCAGTGTTAAAGACAGAGTAGCAAAAGCTATGCTTGATGATGCGCAGGAAAAAGGAATTTTAAAACCCGATTCAACAATAATTGAACCGACAAGCGGAAATACGGGTATCGGATTAGCGTCCGTTGCTGCTTCAAGAGGTTATAAAATAATTTTAACCATGCCTGAAACCATGAGTGTTGAGAGAAGAAATCTCTTAAAAGCTTACGGGGCTGAAATTGTTTTAACGGAAGGTTCTAAAGGAATGAAAGGTGCAATAGCAAAAGCAGAAGAACTTTCTAAAGAAATAAAAAACAGTTTTATTCCGTCACAGTTCACAAATATGGTTAATCCGAAAATTCACGAATTAACTACAGGACCTGAAATTTGGGAAGATACGGATGGAAAAGTCGATATTTTTGTCGCTGGAGTAGGAACAGGCGGAACGATCTCAGGAGTCGGCAAATATTTAAAATCCAAGAACCCTGATATTAAAATCGTTGCAGTTGAACCTAAAGACTCACCAGTTTTATCAAAGGGGATTTCAGGCGGTCATAAAATTCAGGGAATAGGCGCAGGATTTATTCCTCAGACTTTAAATACTAAAATTTATGATGAAATTATAACGGTAAGAAATGAAGATGCTTTTGAAACAGGAAGAACTCTGGCTCAAAAAGAGGGTCTTCTTGTCGGTATTTCATCGGGTGCTGCAGCATTTGCGGTATTAGAACTTGCAAAAAGAGAAGAAAATAAAAATAAATTAATAGTTGCACTCTTACCTGACACAGGAGAAAGATATCTTTCAACCGAGATGTTCAAAAATTAAGGAAGTTAATAATGAAGAAAATAGCCAGTTTTACGGTAAATCATGACAAACTAGAAAAAGGCATGTATATTTCAAGAATAGATGACGATATAGTTACTTATGATATAAGGATGAAAAAACCGAACAAAGGAGATTATCTTGAAAACGCAGCCATGCACACTTTTGAGCATTTATTTGCGACTTATGCAAGAAATACGAAGTATTCAGACAGCATAATATATGTAGGTCCGATGGGCTGTAGAACGGGATTTTATTTTCTTGTAAGAGATAAAATAAGTCATAAAGAAGCATTAGAGATAATACAAGAATCTTTTGATTTTATAAAACAGTTTGAAGGCAAAATACCGGGGACTACAAGACAAGAGTGCGGAAACTATCTTGAACACAATCTGGCGGGAGCTAAAAAAATTGCAGGTGATATGGCTGAAGTATTAAAAAACTGGAGCGAGGAGAAAATGGTTTATGAACAATAAAAAGACCATAGCTATAATCGGTGCAATGGACTGCGAAGTTAATAAGCTCAAAGAACTTCTTATTAATAAAGAAGAATATGAGCTTGGATTTGTAAAAATATACAAAGGAGAGATACATAATCACAAAATTATATTGGCAAAAAGCGGAGTGGGAAAAGTAAGTGCTGCTCTTTGTACACAGCATATTATCGACAACTATCATCCTGATACTGTAATTAATACAGGGGTTGCAGGAGGTCTGGCTGATAATTTATCCGTAGGGGATATTGTTATAGGTGAAAATCTGGTTCAATACGATTTTGACACATCAGCTTTAGGCTATGCAAAAGGCTATATGTGTACGGGCATAAACCCCGACAAACCCACGGTATTCAATTCAAATCCGGAACTTATTGAAGCATTTGAGAAAGCTTTTGTAAATTCAAAAACAAACTTTCATATACATAAAGGCACTATAGCTACAGGTGACACATTTGTGTGCGACCTTAAAAGAAAACATGAAATAAAAGACTTGTTTAATGCAGCTGCCGTTGAAATGGAAGGTGCGGCAATAGCTCAGTGCGCTGCAGCAAACAATATTCCGTTTCTTATAATTCGAGCCATCTCAGATTTGGCTGATAACAGTGCAAATGAATCACTTGATAAATTTGAAACAATAATGGCGGAACTATCCTCTAAAACTATTGAAATATTATTAAGTCAGTATTATTAATAAGTTTTTTATTCAACTCTAAAACTGTCCTTTTATCTTCGTCAGGTGTTTTGCCCGTTGTTGTAAGATAATTACCTGTCAATATTCCTTCAACGCATTTTTTTAGAGCAAGTTTTTGGTTTTCATCAGACAGCCTCATCCTGCCGCCACAGAATCTTAATACGGATTTAGGATTTGCTATTTTAAATACGGCAAGTGTTCTTAGAATATTTTCTTCATCAATTTTGCCATAATAATTTTCAAAAGGCGTTTTTTTAATCGGCATTAAAATATTTATCGGAATTGAATCAGGTTCAATTTCTCTAAGTTCAAGCGCCATTTCAATTCTTTGTTCAACGCTCTCTCCCATGCCGAGAATTACGCCGCAGCATAGTTCCATGCCGTATTTTTTAATGAGTTTACAAGTATTTAACCTGTCTTCCCAGCTGTGGGTGGTGCAAATTTTGTCATAATAAGATTTTGACGTATTTATATTATGATGAAATCTTTTAAGTCCATGGGCTTTTAATTGTTTTACCTGTTCTTCATTCAGTATACCAATTGAAGCGCAGCTTCTAATTCCCTCTATTTTATTTATTTCATCAATAAATTCAAGGATTTTATCAAAATTTTCTTCATCGGGAGACTTCCCCGATGTTACAACAGCAAAACGAATTACACCGTTTTTTTGGGCTTCTTTAGCCGCCTTTATAACTTCTTTTTTATCTATTAAAGGATAGTCAATAATATCCGTTCTATAATGAGATGACTGTGCGCAATATTTGCAGTTTTGAGAACATTTACCGTTTCTTGCATTAACTAGAGAGCAGAATTCTATATTATTCGTCATATATTTTTCTGACATATCAAGCAATGTATTCAAATCCGAATTATAAAGTTCTAAAAGTTCCGATTTATTCATAAAACCTCCTCTATAATTCCGCCTCCTAAAACAGTATCATTATCATAGAACACGCAAGACTGACCTTTTGCAATAGAGCTTTGAATTTCAGTAAAATCAACCTTTACTTTTTTATTGTCCAACGGAGTAACTACAGCCTCTTTAGGTTCTTGGCTCGAGCGGATTTTAACCGTACAATTCAATGGTTCTTTTAATTCTTCTATTGCGCTAAAAGTAACGTTACAAGCTATTAATGACTGATTAACAGCTTCTTCTTTAAAGCCTACTACCACTTCATTTGTATCTTTTCTGAGTTCAATGACATACAAAGGAGCTTTTGCCGCAACTCCGATGCCTTTTCTCTGCCCGATTGTATAATTCCAAAACCCCTGATGAGTGCCAAGTATATTACCTTTTAAGTCAACAATATTACCTTTTTTAGGAGTTTGATTAAGGATATCATTATAGTCACCGTTATAAAAATCTTGGCTGTCAGGTTTATCGGCTACCTCAAGTCCGTATTTTCTTGCTATATTTCTTATTTCATCTTTAGTATAATTACCTAAAGGCAATATTATATGAGAAAGCTGTTCTTGTGAAAGCCCGTAAAGAAAATAGGACTGGTCTTTTTTAGGATTTATACCCCGTTTTAAAAGATATCTTCCGTTGTCAAAAACTATTCTGGCATAATGTCCGGTTGCAAATTTGTCAAAACTAATTCCCGATTGCCTTGCAAGTTCAGGAAACACTCCGAATTTTATCAGTCTGTTACATCTCACGCAGGGATTTGGTGTATTCCCTTTTAAATACTCATCTTTAAAATAGTTTATGACAATATTTTCATAATCATTTGAAACATCAATTTCATGAAATTCAATACCGAGTTTATCTGCAACAGCCTTGGCGCTTGACACGTCATTTTCTTCATCAGGACATAGACAAGCACCATGAGAAAAGGTTTTTTGTCCTTTTTCTTCAAGTTTTTTATTCAGATTTTTAAAGAAAATACTGTTTCCCCAGGTTTTCATTGTAGCACCAACTACATCATAGCCCTCTTTTTTAAGTATAAGAGCAGCAACTGATGAATCAACGCCGCCTGACATTCCGACTAGTACTCTCATTTAGCCATTTTTCCTACAAAACAAAATAATTATACACCCTTTTACATTTTTAATCTATAACTTTTAATTTTTTAATCAATAATTTAGTTATTTCATTCCAAGCAAGTTCAGATGGATGACCATCATTTGGAATTATATATTCCATCTTATATAAATCAGGAATTTCTTTATTTACATCTACAACAATTATCCCTTCTTTTTCAAATTCATTCCATCTTTGTGAAGATGAAAACAATTCTGTTGCATCTTCATCATGATAAACAATAATAATCATTTTAATATTGGGATTTATTTCTTTTAACTCTTTTTGAATTGTTAAAAAATGTAATTTGATAAAATCAAACATGTAATTCTGAACAAATTTATTATTCATTGGTGTCAAAATCTTGGCAAACCATATTTTTTTAACATATTTAACAATATAACTACCTTCAATACTGGGTAATTTAGCCCAATAACGAACTAGCGTTTGTTCTTTTTTCCTCTTTCCCGTCGCATCTTTTTTAATAACATTTTTAATAATCATACGCGGCCAAACATATTCAGGACTAAAACCACTGGAATTGACATGAACTCGCCAAACATGTTCACCAATAACAACATATATTACATATTTACTGTTTTTTATTACATTATCCAACTCATGTGAACGAATTCTTATAAGAGCAAATTGCGGAGATAGACCGGGTGAAGCATAATTATAAACAGGTCTTTTTAATAATTCAGAAAGTTTATATGCAAATGTTTGTTTCTCTTCTAACAATAATCCGTAGGCGTATGAACACCCAAAAATCATTATTGATTCATTATTATATTTAAGCCCAACAGGTTTTCTTATATCATTTATTTCTTTTATTTTATTATAATCAAGATTATAACGTTTTAAACTGTATGAAATTTCGTTTGGATTTTGTAGATTATATTCTATAGAATTATAAAAATATTTGTATATAACCCAATTCAATAAAAAACATAATGAAACTAATATTATAACATTAATAAAAATTAATAATAACTTTTTATACACCTTAATTTTCCCATTTTTTATGTTTCAATAATACTAAAATAATAATATTATTGTCAAAAAATATAATTTTCTTTACAACAAATAAGGTATTTTTATTAAAGATTTAGCTGATACAAAAATATTAAATAATTGAAACCCTCCCAAAAGGAGGGTTAAAATAATGCCGATGGCCGGACTCGAACCGGCACGCAGGGTGAGCTGCGTCAGATTTTGAGTCTGATGCGTCTACCAATTTCGCCACATCGGCTTTTAAATCATACTGCTTATATTAGCTTAAATATAATTTTTTTTCAATTATTTTTATAATATCACTTGGAGTTTGTGCAAAAATATTTGCGCCTGAATTTATTAAAAACTCTTTATCTCTAAATCCCCATAGAACACTTATACAAGGTATACCGGCATTTTTTGCCGTTATAATGTCAACATCAGAATCACCTACGTAAATTGCCTCCGAAGATTTTGAGTTTGTTTGTTCCAGAACTTTTAAAATCCCGTTTGGATTTGGTTTTCTCTCAATTTCACTGCTTTC
>CANQCO010000085.1 GCA_947589705.1 Candidatus Gastranaerophilales bacterium | reverse complement strand
ATATAAACAATGGCTAGACCGGTAAAAACAAAAAAGAAAGAAAAAAAGAATGTATTACAAGGTGTTGTACATATACAGTCAACATTCAATAATACAATCGTAACTTCAACAGACACTCAAGGTAATGCTATTGCTTGGGCTTCTGCAGGCGGCTGCGGTTTCAAGGGTGCAAGAAAAGGTACTCCGTTTGCAGCGCAATCAGCAGCAGAAAAGGTTGCAAAACAATCAATAGACCAAGGGATGAAAAAAGTTGAGGTTTACATCAAAGGACCCGGGTCAGGCAGAGAAACAGCTATAAGAGCTATTCAAGCTGCAGGACTTGAAATCACATTAATAAAGGACGTTACACCTATACCGCATAACGGTTGCCGTCCTCCGAAAAGACGCAGAGTATAATAATAAAAAGTAAGGAGTCATAAATTGGCTAAATATACAGGACCATCAAATAAATTATATCGTAACTTTGGAGTTACCGATTTATCAAACAGAAAGCTGGTTTCTTCCTTAAGGCAGAATGCTTCTGGTCAGCATGGTGCGGCAAGAAAAAAACTTTCTGAATATGCAATCCATTTAAATGAAAAACAAAAAATCCGTTTAACATATTTGTTAAGTGAAAAGCAATTTGTAAGATATTACAATGAAGCTTCAAGAAGCAAAGGTGTAACGGGTACTGTTTTACTTCAGTTATTAGAAGCAAGACTTGATAACATTATTTTCAGAACAGGTTTTGCAATAACAAGAAAACAAGCAAGACAGATTGTAAATCACGGTCATGTTCTTGTTAACGGTAAGAGAGTAGATATTCCTTCTTATACCGTTAAAGCAGGCGATGTTATTACATTCAAGTCATCAAGCGGCGAATTTGTTAAATCTGTTAAAGATTCAATAGATTTAGCGTTGGCTCCGGCTTGGATAACCATAGACAAAGACAATATGAAAGTTACGTTCGACAGAATTCCGGAACGTGAAGAATTAGACCCTGAGCTTAAAGAACAGCTTGTAATCGAGTATTATTCTAAATAATTGTAGGAGATTAATTATAATGGAATTGAAAATTAAATGTATTAATACAACAACCAGTTCAGACGGTTCACAATACGGTAAATTTGTTGTAGAACCTTTGGAAAAAGGTTTTGGTACAACAATAGGTAATGCTCTCAGAAGAGTATTATTATCTTCATTAGAGGGTGCAGCTGTTACTTCTATCAGAATTGAAGGTATTACTCACGAATACACATCGATTCCCGGTATTGTTGAAGATGCTATTGATATAATGTTGAACTTGAAAGGTTTGACAGTAAAAACAGAGGATAAAGACCCTCAGCATTTAAGACTTGAAGTAGACCGTCCGGGACCTGTTTTGGCAAGTGATTTACAGCTTCCTGCAGGTGTAAAGGTTGTAAACCCTGATTGGCACATTTGTACAATTTCAGAAGGCGGAAGTATTTCTGCCGATATAGTTGTTGAAACAGGCAAAGGCTACAGAACAGTTGATGTTCTTAAAGAAAATAAAGGTAATATGCCTATAGATTTATTACCTATTGATGCTTCATTTATGCCTATTAAAAGAGTTAGCTACAATGTTGAAAACACACGTGTCGGTGATGTTGTAGACTATGATAAGTTAACTCTTGAAATATGGTCAAACGGAAGTATTGATGTATCAAGTGCTTTAAGCCAAGCTGCTAACCTGTTAATAGAACACTTTATGCAAATAGCTTCTATTACCGGTCAGCCTGCCGTATTAACAAGCCAGCACGTTGTAGAAGAAGTTGAAGAAGAAACACAAGCTCCCAGCATATCAATTGAAGACTTGGAACTTTCAGTAAGAGCTTACAATTGTTTAAAAAGAGCAAGTATTAATTCTTTAGCCGAACTGCTTAAGAAATCAGAACATGATTTATTAAACATTAAAAACTTCGGAAAGAAATCTTCTGATGAAGTAATTGAAAAATTACATCAGGTCGGTTTGGAATTACAACCGAATCCGGAAGGTGTTGAGTTCGAAGAAGTGTAAAAATAAAAAAGTATAATTTACAAAAGGAAAAATAAAAATGAGACACCAATGCACAAGAAACAAACTCTCAAGACCGCAGGACCAAAGAAAAGCCCTGTTAAGGTCTTTAGCAACAGAGTTATTCTTACATGGCGAAATCAAAACAACTGTTTCTAAAGCAAAAGCACTAAAACCTTATGCTGAAGAAATAATAACTCTTGCAAAAAGAGGCGATTTACATGCAAGAAGACAAGCTGCAAAATTCATATTCAATGTAGAAACATCAAAGTTTGTTGACAGTAAAACAGGTGAAGTTTTTGAAGAATTGCAGGAAGGTAAAAAACTGGTACCTCAAACGGTTCTAAAGAAATTATTCTCTGAAATCGGCAAACAATATGAAAGCAGAAACGGCGGATATACAAGAATATATCACCTTCCGCCAAGACGCGGTGACGGCGTTGAAATGGCTTTAATCCAATTAGTATAATGCAAAGATATTTACTTACATTAGAATATATTGGAACAGACTATCAAGGCAGTCAAAAACAACCAAAAAAAATGCTCAATACTACAAAGCCTGTAATAACAATTCAGGATGAGGTAGAAAAAGCAATCAGCACATTGACAAAAACAAAAATCAAAACAATATTCTCCGGTCGAACCGATGCCGGTGTTCACGCTAAAGGTCAAACTGCTCATTTCGAGACAGAGCTTGAACTAAATCCGAGTAAGTTCATTAATTCGCTTAACGGGCTTCTTCCTAAAACAATAAGCGTTAAGGAGTTAAGAAAAGTTGAGAGAACATTCCACGCACAGAAAAGTGCGAAAGCAAGGTATTACAGATATACTATTGCCAATAGAGTACAAAGAAGTGCGTGGGATGAAAATTGTTTGCTGGTTAGATTTCCCTTAAATATTGAGAGAATGAATAAATCTCTAGGTTATTTAATCGGGGAACATGATTTTACCGCTTTTAAAAAAGTAAGAACGACAAATCCCAGCAAGATATGCAAAATGTATATAGCAAAGGCGTTAAAAGACGGTGATTTTGTATATATAGATTTTGCTGCGGACAGATTTTTGTACAATATGATCAGATCGATCGTCGGAACTCTCCTAATGATTGAAAAAGATTCTTTAGCCCCTGAGGTGATGAAGGAAATTTTGGAGTCAAGGGATAGAACAAAAGCAGGTTCGACCATAAGCCCTGAGGGCTTAACATTAGTAAAAGTAATATATGACAATAATATAAATATGGAGAAAGCTTATGAAAACTTATTCAGCTAAACCTCTTGAAGTAGAAAGGAAATGGTATTTGTTAGATGCCGAAGGTCAAACTTTAGGCAGACTCGCAGTACTTGCTGCAAATCTTTTAAGAGGGAAGCACAAACCACAATACACTCCTAACGTAGATACGGGTGATTTCGTTATAATCATCAATGCTGCAAAGATAAGCGTTACGGGTAAAAAAGAAACAGATAAAATTTATTACCACCATACAGGATATCCGGGCGGTTTAAAATCAGCATCATTCAGAGAATTAATGGAAAAAGATGCAACTTTGGCACTTGAAAAAGCTATAAAAGGCATGCTGCCTCATAATACTTTAGGTCAGGAACAATTTAATAAATTAAAAATATATGCAGGTTCAGAACATCCTCATGCTGCTCAAAAACCTGTTTTATATAATGAAACGGAGGCTAAATAATGGCAAATAAAGAAGTTATGGCTACCGGAAGAAGAAAAACAGCTATTGCAGTTGTTAAACTTGTAAAAGGTAAAGGAAGAGTTTTTGTTAACGGTAAAACATTTGCTGATTATTTTGGCAACAGAGCTTCATTGGAAATGATGGTTTATAGACCTTTAGCTCTAACTGATAATCAAGAAAACTATGATGTAAGAGTTAAAACTGTAGGCGGTGGCGTTAGTGCTCAAGCAGGTGCTATCAGACACGGTATTTCAAGAGCTTTATTAAAGATTAATGAAGATTATAAATCAGTTTTAAAAACAGAAGGTTTATTAACTAGAGATGCTCGTGTTAAAGAACGTAAAAAATACGGACGTAAGAGAGCAAGAAAAAGATTCCAGTTCTCAAAACGTTAATATTTGGCAAATATCTGCAAAAAGAACTCCTTTGGGAGTTCTTTTTTTGTCTGTTATTTAAAACTGTTTTGTGCTTATAGCCAAATAAATACTATCTGTTTGACATTTTTAGAAAAAAATTTAAAATTTAATATGGAGGTTGCTAAAATATGCATAGATACAGAGGCAGGTCAGGTATTAATATTAATTTATTATATCAATTGTTGATTCAGGTAGTTCCAAAAAAGGTTGCTGTTCTTATTATTGCTTTGATGATTGGAATTCCGCTTCTTCTTTTTTTATTATTATATTTGAGTCCGTTTATTTTAAATTTGATACTTATGCCTGACGGTGTAAATAACAATTTAAAAACCGTACAAAAACAACTAAATAAAGCAGCAAGAATAGCAAACAAAGAATTCTTATATAATACTTTTGATTCGAACGGTCTGGCACAATATTTTGAAAAAGGTATAGAAAACTCAACAGCTCAAGATAATAAATTAAATACTGATTTTGCGCAAATTGAATTTTATGGTGATGGTATATGTACGTCAAAACATTCCTGCACCGCAAAGTTTAATAATTCTACAGGGCAATATACTATATATTTAATAAATAACGGAAAAGGATTAATTAAAACTTCTGGATATTCTTGGAAAAGTTAGAAATATAAGTAAGTAACTTTTGGGGGATGGGAAAATGGTATAATTTTAGTTATGAATGATTTCAAGGAAAAATTATATAATTTTATAAAATTTCGTGCAGTTATTTTATTAATAATTTTTTTTATTATAAATATTATTGCTTCTTTGCCTTTTATAAATCACGTTACGGAAATTTTATCTCATTTTAAATTACAATATTTTTATTGTGCAGTTTTATTTTTTATTATATTTATCTCATTTTTTAATAAAAAATTTATATGGGGAATTGTATTATCCTTGATTTTAATATTTTTAAACCTATTTGATTTAATTCCGTATTTTATAAGAACACCTGATGTACATTATGAAAACAGTTTAAAAATAGGATTATTTAATGTATTAACTTCAAATTGGCACTACACAAAAGTAATTCAAGAAATTAAAAATAATAAGCCCGATATATTAATAATGCAGGAAGTTAATGATATATGGGTTGAAGAACTTAATATAATTAAAAAGGAATACCCTTACACCATAGAATATCCTTTAAACTTAGGGAATTTTGGCATAGCTTTATATTCTAAATTCCCGATAATTAATTTTTCAATAGAGGATTGGACTGATTATAATTTGCCCGTAATAAATGCAAAAATACAAAAAGATGAGAATGTTTTTAATATTTATGCGATTCATACACTGCCGCCTTTAAAAAAAGATTACTTTATAAGAAGAAATGAAATGTTTAAAAAGATAAATTATATAGCCCAACATGAAAATAAAAATTTAATAATCGCAGGAGATTTAAATTCTACGGCATTTTCTCCCGTTTATAAAAAATATATAAAATCCCTGCCGTTAAATGATGCTCAAACAAAAAAAGGTAATATTCATATCGGCAGTTGGAGTGCATTTTATCCTGCATTTTTAAGAGTAACTTTAGAACATATTTTAACCTCAGAAGATATACAAGTAAAAAGTTATAAAAACGGAAACAAAATAGGTTCTGACCATTTCCCGGTTTTTGCAGAACTTACATTTCCTTTAGAAAAATAAATTAATATAATTTTTAAGAAACAAAATGACTGTATCATATTCTTTTATTCACTTTTACCCTCCCCCTCCCGAAGCAAGGACTATATAAATTATTAAATTCAGTTGTTTATATGAAAGTACAAAGTATTAAAAATGATAATATAAAACTATGATTAAAAGTTTTGCATGTAAGGAAACCGAAAAAATATTTAACGGTAAATTTTCTAAAAAATTACCCAATGAAATTCAAACCAGAGCCTTAATAAAATTACATAGTCTTGATGTTTCAGAGAATATTAACGATTTACGTATCCCGCCTTCAAATCATCTTGAATTATTGTCAGGGAATAGAAAAGGACAATATTCAATAAAAATTAATGACCAATACCGCATTTGCTTTAACTGGGTTGATAATAATGCCATGAATGTTGAAATTACCGATTATCATGATTAATTTTTATTAATAGTATTTTTAATACCCTTGCTTTTACGTTATACGTAATATATAATATAAATAAAGGATTATAAAATGCTAAAAAATAATGACAATATTCCAATACCTCATATCGGAGAAATTCTAAAAGAAGAATTTTTAGACCCGTTAAATATAACTCAAAATGCACTGGCTAATGCTATTAGAGTGCCTGCAAACAGAATTAATGCTATTGTTAGAGGGCAAAGAGGTATTACTGCCGATACTGATTTAAGATTAACGAAATATTTTGGACTTTCTAAAGGTTATTTTTTAAGACTTCAAACTAATCTTGAATTATTGGAAGAAGGACAAAAACTTAAAAGTGAACTTTCAAATATTGTTCCTTTTAATCAAGCAAAAAGGAATAAAAAAATTGCGCTCTAGAATTTCAAATAATTTAAAACTTTAATAAGTATAAATCCAAACATCATCAGAAGTTTTATATGATTTTCCTTCTTGTGTTGTATCTTTGTTGATTATCTTTTCTGTTTTTTTATTCATTCCGCCTGCAAAAATTATTTTATTTTCATCAAACGGCAGTATATTAGGATTAGAAGGTAATTTTTCATTTGGAGTTATATATATTTTATGATTAAATCCATCAATTATATAATCTTTTGTATTTGAAATCATATATTTTGAAAAATAATAATTCCTTTCTTTTTTGTCAATATTACACGAAACATTATTATCCTCAGCAAATTTTTTAACATTTATTTGAGCATTATGTTGATTAAAAGTTATAAGTCTATCTAAAGAACAATTAAAATGTTCTGTTTTAAATACTACTTCATCCTTGTTAACGTCAGAAATATTTGCCCAGCAACAACCTTCAGCAATTATTCTGGAATTAATATCAATAAGATTCTTATAATAATACCCGATAAATTCCATTTTTTTAGGGTCAAAAATTTCAAATTGACTTAATTCTTTTGTATCATGAACATAAGGTCCAATAGAAGAAATCATTAAATAATCTATATAACTTCTGCCCATACCCCAAGCAAAAAGAATTTTGCCGTCAGGTAAAGCAACTGATAATGAATCTACTCTTGGCGAGTTCATTTTTCCTATATAATGCCAACCTTTTTCGTTAATTTTTTCAAGTGACAGTTCACTTTTTTTGATTGTTATTTCAGGTATGAAATTTTCTTCAGAATCTTTTTTATTAGATTTATAGAAAATAGAAAACCCAATTATCAAAATTACTAATAATAGAATTAAATAAAATATTTTTATATTAAAAAATTGATTTTTCATAAGATAAAATACCTAAACTTGTAAACAAAGTCATTATAGCACTTTTACCCCCCCCCTGGCGCAAATTCATAGTTTTTTTGATGAGGTGAAAAAAGTGAAACCAAACAATTTATTATTATTGTTGGGGTATGCTTCGCTAACCCAACCTATTTGCTCAATCTGCGTATTTTAAAAGATACGAACTGTAACTATTATGGGAAATTTTGATTAGAGCTAAAATTTCGTTTATCTTTTTTGCTTTTTTATTATAATTAATGTTGTATATTGAAAGAGGAAGTTGAAACATTGAAAATAGGTTTTTTTGCATTAAGAAAATTTGATGAACTCGGGTTATGTGAAGAATACAGCAAAAAATATAACATAAATTATGTATGGACAAGTGAATATCCAACATTACAGAATTTAGAAATAATAAAAGGCTGTGATGCCATTAGTATTACACCTTGTGAGGTTTCAAAGGAATTTATAGACAGGCTATATGATTATGGAATAAGATATATTTTATGCAGAAGTATAGGATATGACCATATTCCTCTGCAATATGTAAAAGAAAAAGAAATGAAAGTTTCTGCCGTAAATTATCCGCCGGACTGCGTTGCCAATTATGCAATAATGCTTATGCTAATGACAAGCAGGAAAGTTAATCATATAATTTCAAGATCAATGATTCAGGATTATTCACTAAAAGGGAAAATTGGCAAAGATATATCAAGCTTAACCATAGGGGTTATAGGAACAGGTAATATCGGTTCAACCGTTATAAAACATCTTTCGGGTTTCGGATGTAAAATATTGGCATACAATATAGTTGAAATTGAAGATATTAAAAAGCATGCCAGATACACAAGTTTGGATGAACTGCTTGAAAAAAGTGATATTATTACTTTGCATATGGCATCAAACGCTGATACACATCATATAATTAACGATAATACAATAAGCAAAATGAAAGACGGTGTTATTATAATTAATACTGCAAGGGGCAGTTTAATTGATACAAAAGCACTAATTAAAAACCTTAAATCAGGGAAAATATCTGCAGCCGGACTTGACGTAATAGAAAATGAAAACGGGCTGTATTATTATAATCGAATGGGTGATGTTATAGATAATGACGACTTGTCGGTATTAAAAAGTTTTCCTAACGTAATTATTACTCCTCATACGGCTTTTTATACGGAAACAACCGTATCAAATATGGTTGAAAAATGCTTTGCTTCCATGAAATATTATCAAGACAAGTTTGAAAACCCCTATGATATAAAGATATAATTAGTAAAGAAAAATGTTAGATTATATCTGCTGACCTAACCTATTTGCTTTTTCTTCATATCTAGTTTGCATTATTTATTTTTTCATTTTTTAAAAGTTCACTTAATT
>CANQCO010000084.1 GCA_947589705.1 Candidatus Gastranaerophilales bacterium | reverse complement strand
GATAAATCTCAACACTATAAACTCGCCTTAAACTCCCAATGTTTCGGCATCATAGCCAACAAAAACACATCCAAACTATCCTGAAAGGTTATACTTCGGATACAGGTTCACTCGCTTCACCTTTGGTTCAGCGGTTCACTTTGTATCGCTTTCGCTCGTTCTCGCATAATTAAAACAATAAAAAAAAGAGCTTTCACTCTTTTTTAATGGCGGGACCGACGAGGCTCGAACTCGCGACCTTCTGCGTGACAGGCAGACACTCTAACCAAACTGAGCTACGATCCCAACGCAAATTTATTATATTCTAAGCAAAAAAAAATTGCAACATATTGACTTAATAATATTTTACTAATATTTTTTTTACAATATAATTTAAATAAATAATATTAAATATGAGGCTAATTATGAATAAATACCTTTTAGAAATAGGAACAGAAGAACTTGCATATAAATTTATTCCGTCTGCTATGGATCAACTCAAAACGGAATTTACAAAAGCATTAAATGAAAATGAAATAAAATTTGCGGATATAAAAATATATGCAACCCCGAGAAGATTAGCCGTACTGATTGAAGATATTGAAGAGAAACAAGATGATATTGAAAGAACTATAAAAGGTCCAATGACAGCAATAGCCTATGATGAATCGGGTAATTTAACGAAGGCAGCCCTTGGTTTTGCGAATAAAAACAATATCAATCCCGAAAATTTATATAAAGAAGATAACTATATATGGGCAAAAATTTGCCAAAAAGGTAAAGATACAAAAGAACTTTTAAAGAAATTGGCACCTGAAATAATAATGAAGCTGAAAGGAACCCATTTTATGCGCTGGGCAGACCTTGATATCAAGTTTCAAAGACCAATAAGATGGATAGTTTCTCTTTTTAATAACGAAATTGTTGAATTTGAATTGGCAAATATAAAGTCATCAAATATATCAAGAGGCCATAGATTTTCCAAAACAGAAGTTATAATTAATTCACCTGATGATTATTTAAAAGAACTTGAAAAAGCCAATGTTATAGCTGATGTAGAAAAAAGAAAATCAACAATTGTAACACTTGCAAAAACGAAAGCAAATGAAATAGGAGCAGATATTGTTTTCAATAAAGATTTATTGAAAGAAGTAACATTTATCACGGAATGGCCAATACCTGTTATTTGCTCATTTGAAGAAAAATACCTTGAGATACCGGAAAAAGTTGCAGTTACAGTTATGGCTGTTCATCAAAGATATTTTCCTCTGTATAAAAACGGAAAACTCCTTAATAAATTTATTACAATAAGCAACTATACAGGTGACACTTTTGAAAATATCAAAGCAGGAAATGAAAGAGTAGTTAAAGCAAGACTTGAAGATGCAATATTTTTTGTTCATGAAGATACTCAAAAACCATTAATTTCATATCTTGAAGATTTAAAGGGAGTAACATTTCAAAAAGGTTTTGGTTCTGTATACGATAAAACTCAAAGGATTTGTACACTATCAAAAACTATAGCAAAAGAAATAAATGCACCTATTTTAGATATAGAAAGAACAGCACTTTTATGCAAAGCAGATCTGGTAACGAAATTAGTATTTGAATTTACAGAGTTACAAGGTTTTATCGGAAGTGACTATGCACTAAGAAGCGGAGAAACAAAAGAAGTTGCACAAGGGATTAAAGAGCACTATTTCCCTCTAAATGCAGAATCTGAAACAGCTCAAAGCATAGAAGGGCAAGTGGTCGGTATAGCAGATAAAATAGATACTGTTGTAACCGTATTTGCTGACGGCAAAAAAATATCGGGTTCTCAAGATCCGTTAGGAGTAAGGAGAGCCACTCTTGGTATTTTAAAAACGGTTCTTGCAAAAAATCTAAATATAAATATATCTAATTTAATTAAATTATCAATTGATTTACTGCCTGTAAATATCGATAATAAAGAACTGTTATATAAAAATATTAAAGAATTCTTCGAACAAAGATTAATAATATTGCTTTCCGATAAATATAAACACGATGTATTGGAAGCGTGTATTAGTAGTAATAAAGATGTTTTAATAAATCTAAAAGACTTAATCGAAAGACTGGAACTTGTATCAAGTATAATAAAAAGAGAAAATTATTCTCCATTCCATGAATCCGTAAATCGAATAATAAGAATAATAAAAACTGAAGATAAATTTAGCAATGTAGATACAGCATTATTTCAAAATGATGCAGAAAAAAATCTTTGGATGATGGTAAAAGATATAAAAGAAAATAAATTAACTTTAGAACAATTAGAAGATAAATTATTTTCAATAGTTCCATTTATTTCAGAATTTTTTGACAAAGTTCTTGTAATGGATAAAGATGAGAAGATAAAAACAAACAGAATAAGCATGTTGAACTATATAAAAAATGAATGCGAAAAAATAGCCGATTTCAGTAAAATTATAAACTAAAGCGAATCAATAATAGCTTTAATATTAGGGTTTTTAATTTTATTTTGGATATTTTGAATATCAGAAGTTTCAAGAGCATTTAAACTTTTCAAAGCCGATAAAGCTTCACATAAAATAATTTCATTGTCTTCTTTTGTTAAAATATCTTTTAATTTAGGAACAGCCTCTTTAATACTAAACTCCATTATAACAGAAATAACAGATAAATAATTTGTGTCTAAAGCATTGATAATGAAATGTTTTTGTAAATTCCAAAAATCAATATTTTGCCCTTTTAATAATTTTAGAATAGAACCAATTTCATATTTGGTATCTTTATCTTCATCAAAAATATACTCTTGATTTTCAGTAAAAAGTTTAAATTTTGAAAGAGATTTAAGGAGTATTGAAGCAATAATTCCACAGTAGATATTTTCAGAATTATTAATTTTAATGAGAATTTGAAGGAATTCAAATAACTCAAACTGAAATATATCAGATAACGGCAGGATTTCACCCAAACCGGAAATAATAAAATCTAAAGCCAAAAGGGTATCATACTTATAATTATCAATATTAAACAGTTCAATAAGGCTTTGCATATAAGGTATTTGACCGGCAATATTTTCAGGCATTTTAGAATTTTTCATTGCTGCGAAAATATCTTTAAAAGGAAAATCACGACCATAAGCATTAAAAAATTTAACAGCTTTTAATTTATCAAATTCATCATCAGATTTTAAATAACTTAAAGCTATATCAAAAGAGATTTCATCCTGCATTTGTCCAAGAGCCTCGGCAGAATTAAAACTTAAAGCATCATCATCAGAAAAAGCGAGTTTAGATAAAGCTTCTAACGCAACAGTATCCGGAATATAAAAGAAATATTTTGCAGCATAGGTTTTTTGCGAAACTGTTCCCTTTTCTAACAATTCAAAGATAATATCAGTAAGATTTTCATTGGCATGTTTAGATAATACGGAAGCAAAAAAGTCATCGTAAAATTGTGAATATACATCAAAAAGCTTCAATATATTCATGAAATTATCATTATTGACAGCATTTTCGAGTCTGGAATATACATTTGCTCTAACAAAATCAAATAAATAATCAGTTTTTTGAACAAGTAGATTAAACAATTCAACATCAGAATTTTCGATTAAATAAGAAGCAGCTTTAGAAGCTTTTAATTCATCTTTACCAGTTAAATCGTTTAAAATATTATTTAAGTTTTCCATAATTTTATTATAAAAGTAAAAATATATATTTACAAGAAAAAAACCCCGAATTTGCATTTGGGGTTTTTAAACTTATTAAGAATCAACAATTACTCTTCAGTAGTAGAAGTTGAAGTAGTGGTTGTTGTAGTCGTAGTAGTTGTTGTTTGTTGAACATAATCATTGTACAAGCTGCAATCAACTTTTAATTCAACTAAAACATCTTCGTTAGCTTTAGCTTTGTAGTTAACACCGGGAGTTAAGAAACCTGCAATAAGACCAGCACCGGCACCAGAAGGGATACCAATAGCCAAGCCGTCGCCGGATCTGTCATTAGCTGCGCCAACAGGAAGACCTATTGCAGCACCGCCGACTGCAGCACCTGCAACTGTATATTCTAACGGTTTTAACCATCTGTTTTCAGTTAATACGCCTTCATCATTATTGAGGACTCTAGCTATAAACGGATATTCATTGCCATTGGGGAATACCATTTTATCAAAGTGTAAATAAACTTCAGTATTTTTGTTAATCCATTGTTTATCTTTTAATTCTGCAATTGTTGCATAAAGTTTTGTATTAGCAGGAATAATTAAAGTACCTTCTTTAGTAACAATATCTTTTTTGAAATAGAAAGGAATAACATCACCAATTTGATGTTTAGTAGAATTAAAAGGTTCAACAAAAGAAACTTTAAATACATTCTTAGCTAAGATAATTCTTCTAAGGTTAGTAATTTGAACTCTGTCAACGGCAGTTTTACCATAGTTGTCAATATGTTCAACAGAAAGAACATATTCTTTAGCTTCTTCTTGTTGGTTATCTTCGTCACCAATAGCATCACCGAGATATTTATCTTCAACAAGGCCTAAAGCTTTCATAAGTCTTGCAAGTAATACAGCAGCTTCAGCTCTGTTAAGTTCTCTATTAGGATTCAATTCCGTTTCTAAAGGATAATTAACATATAGACCATATTTAATAGCTTTAGAAAATGGAACAACGCCCCAATTAGGAATTTGTTTTGAATCAGCGAACTGTTTTAATACATCTGTATCAATTTCAGTATCTTTAGTAATATGACTCATAATAGAAGCGGTTTCAACTTTAGTAATAAATCTTTGTGGTTTAAATTCACCGTCGGTATAACCGTAAATCAAACCAAATTGATCAGATCTAGCGATATCAGGATATCCAAAAGTCGCAGTAGTTACATCAGAATATACAGGTTCAGAGGTAATAGGAGCAGTGCTTAAGCCGAGAGCTTTTAATAACCAGCCTGTCCAATCAACTCTGGTAACTCTATCTAATGGTCTATAAGTACTATCACCATAGACAGGGATAATTTTCTTTGAAACTACATCTTCAATTTCTTCAGCAGCCCAATAATCGTCCGGAATATCGGTATAATCTTTAGCTAAAGCCGAAGAAAAATTTGCAAACAACAGCATTAACCCTAAAAACATTGCTGCTAAATTTTTTCTAATACTCATTTTTACCTCACTTAAACTATTAAATAAAATAAATTCCATTATATAAAAAAATTATATGTTAAAAGAAAAAATTAGGCAACAAAACTACAATTAATAATGTAGAAATTTATAAATTATTTAATAAAAATTGACAAATAAAAAAAACAACAATTAATATATTTATAAAATTAATCAATGGGTTTAATAAATATTTATATTGTGGAATTAAAATATAGTTAATAAAATTTAGAGGGGAAGTAAAATAGTGACAAAAAAACTTATAATAATCGGAACAATAGTATTTTTATTCGTATTAATGATATTAGCATCTATTAAACTAAATAATACAATCAGAGTAACATCAGAAGCAATAGAAGCTGAAACACTTAAATTTTATCAATTAGTATCTGCTCAAAAATATGAACAAGCATTAAAAGTAATAGACAAAGTTATAAAAATGGATAATAAATTATATGGTGAAACATCTTTTGAAGCTGCAGAAGCATACATAAAAAAAGCAAAATTAGCGACAGAAATAGGGCTATATGATATAGCAAAAAAAAATATAGATAAAGCTGTTAAAATTTCAGAAAATGAATCAGTATCTTCTCAATTAAAAAATGATATATTTTACATATTATATAACTACTATTTTGCAACAAAGATGTATAATGAAAATTTGAAATTAATAGAAACATCAAATAAAGACAGTGTATTTGCATCCGAAAAACCAAATGTAGAAAATTTTTATGGCATAATATATCTTTCTATGAAAAATGATTTAATGGCAGAAAAATATTTTAATAACTTTAAAAGTATTATAGAAGATAAGAAACAATTATTACAATATTATCAAAATATGCTTTATGTTTCTCAGGATAAATATGACTATAATAAGTATCGATATTATTTAAATAAATCAGAAGAAATAGTTAAACAATATTTACCATATGATAAAAATCAAAAATTAAGAAATTTTATGGCAAAAATAACATATTATACGGATTTTGCGAGAAATGATGAAGTATTAGAATTACTAAACAAAAATTTCGAATACTATACAAAAAATAAAAATTCAAATAATGAAAAGGAATTTTATTTAATATATTTTAATATATATAAAGATATAAATAATTATGAAAAAGCAGAAGAATATTTAACAAAGTTAGAAGAATTTCAACAAGTCTATCCAAAAAATTCATTATTAAATTTAGACATAATAAACAAAAAAATAGATTTATACAAAGATACACAAAATTACAAAAAACTTAAGATAGAACTCAAAAAAGCAATAGCATTAACAGAAGCTGTTAAAGAATATGTTCCGGCGATATATGGAGAAGAGTTAAGAAAAGTTGCAACAAGTAAAAGAGATTGCGGAGAAATTGAAGAAAGTTATAAATTAATAAATAAAGCTTTGGATTTATACAAAAAGAACTTTTCTGAATATTCATATCCTATATATGAAGTTAATAAAGACTACGCTGATATAACATTAGCGAAAGGAAATAATGAAGAAGCGTTAGAATATTATCAAAAATCATTAGAAATTATAAATAAACTCAAAGGCGGAGTGACTGTTGATAGTGCTGATATATATGAAAATATTGCGAATATATACTCTGCTCAAGGAGATAAAGAGCAAGCAATAGAATATATAACTAAAGCCATAGAGATATATTCAAAGACATATGGAAAAGACAGTATAAAAACATATGAAAAAATTCTGACAAAGTGCAATATTTATAATAATTTTTCAGAAGGGGAAAAAGCAGAAAAGCTCATCAACAATATGAAAAAACAATTAGCAGATAAAAAGGTTATCGGATATAAAAAGGATGTATATGAACAATTACAATAAAAAGAGGGGGATAACCCCTCTTTTTATAATGGGTTATTGGAGACAAATAGACAAAGTTAGAATTTTTTTGTGGCACTAAAACCTAAAATATTTACGTGGAGAGAATGAAATCAAAATAAAAAGTTTTTGTTTAATCTAAATCTTAAAAGCATTGAAATCCAATGTAACAATTTGAATCACATACAAATTTGTAGTAGTATTTCTATATGGAAGATATAGAAGTTTTTAAAAAAGACGAACACAAAATTATAAAGGGTGATGCAATTCAAGCCTTACAAACTATTCCTGACGGAAGCATAGATTTAATTTTTATAGATCCTCCTTACAATATTGGAAAAAATTTTAGTGGGCTTAAAGACAAATGGAATAGTGATGAAGATTATTTAAACTGGTGTTATCAATGGATTGACTTGTGTATTGCAAAATTAAAAAATGATGGCAGTATGTACATTATGACGTCAACACAATTTATGCCATATTTTGATATATATATAAGAAAAAAACTTTCAATACTTTCTCGTATTGTATGGAGTTACGATAGTTCTGGAGTTCAAGCAAAGAAATACTATGGTTCTTTGTATGAACCTATATTATTTTGTGTAAAAGATAAAAACAATTACACTTTTAATTCAAACGAAATATTAGTAGAAGCGAAAACTGGTGCAAAGCGAAAATTAATAGATTATAGAAAGGCGATTCCAACTGTATATAATTCACAAAAAGTCCCTGGTAATGTATGGAATTTTTCAAGGGTAAGATACAGAATGGAAGAATATGAAAATCATCCATCGCAAAAGCCTATTGCCTTACTTGAAAGAATCATAAAAGCAAGTTCAAATGAGAACGATATTATATTAGATCCTTTTTCAGGAACTTTTACAACTTCTTATGTAGCTAAATCATTAAAAAGAAAGAGCATTGGTATTGAAATACAAGAAGAATATGTAAAAATTGGACTCAGAAGATTAGAAATTTCAAATAAATACAACAATATACCTTTAGTAAAGGAATTAAGAACTTTTGAACAAAAGCATAATAATCAAGTTGCTTTATTCAGAGGTTAAAATGGAAAACCATGCTTTTACAGAAGTTATATATAATATCTTATACGAATTTTTCCCAAATAATTGTGAATCAATATATAAGAACAGTGAATTGTTGCAATATTTGAATATAAAAACTCGTTCAGCGAACAAAGAATCTAAATCAAGAGGTAGTTTTGCAAATTTATATGCAATCTATGTATTACTTGAAGATTATATTTCAAAAGGTTTTGCAAAAAATGGTAAATATTCTAATTATGAAGGTGCTATTTTTACTAATTTATTCAAGAGACAGAGAGAATTACCTTTTGGTAGTAAATTGCAAAATCACGCATTAAATCATCGTTTAAATGAAGAATTTAGGAAATTTTTCCCAAACTGCGACTATATACCTATTTTAAAAGACTCAACAACAAACAGATATTGGATAAATGAAAATCTTATAAATATCGTATTGGATAATAATCACTATAATATTGCTGAAGTTGTAATAAAAATAATTGATAAGTATGTTGAAACTAAGCAAAAATCATTTAACGATTTTATTGCGACATGCACAATAATATGTAAAAACAATAATAAAAAAATGGCGGAACAATTTATTAAAAAACTTTTAGCACCATATACAGATGCTAGATTATTTGAAATTGTCAGTTTTTCAATTTTAAAATATTATTATAAATCACAGTATATTTATTTTGGTTTTTCTCTTGATAACATAAAAAAAGAATATTTGCATTTATATAAAACAGGTAGAACAAATGCTAATGATGGTGGAATTGATTTTGTTATGAAACCATTGGGTAGATTTTTTCAGGTGACAGAAACTCTTGATTTCAAAAAATACTTTTTAGATATTGACAAAATAGAACGCTATCCAATCACATTTGTTATAAAATCTGAAGAAAACGAAGATGAACTAATAAATAAGATTAAAACCTGTGCAATAAGTAGTTATGGCATATTAGCAATAGTTGACAAATATATGAATTGCATAGAAGAAGTTTTTAATATTCCTAAATTGTTAATGATTTTTGATGATATTATTAAACAAGGCTATTTAGATGATATTCTAAATGAAATTGTATTGCAAAGTAAATTAGAATTTAATTTTAATGAAGAATATTGCGAAGATGATATAGATATATAATTTTAAATAGAAGATTTGAGTATTTAAAACTTTTTTGATTTTGTATAGATTGTGTTAAATAAGAAATTTTATAAGATGACTAAAATGTAGAAATAATAAGAGGCAGAATAAATAATTTATTCTGTCTCTTATGGTGGGCATGAAGAGACTCGAACTCCCACGCTTACGCACTAGTTCCTAAGACTAGCGTGTCTACCATTCCACCACATGCCCA
>CANQCO010000083.1 GCA_947589705.1 Candidatus Gastranaerophilales bacterium | reverse complement strand
AAAACAAATATTCAGAATTTGGACTGGAAAATTATGATACGTTTAAAAATATTATTGTATTTGTTTTATTTATATTTTTCTTTGGAACATTCAGCGATAATTCAAATACTAATAATTCTTCATCAAATTCTCAAGAATTAAAAAGTACAAAGAAAGTTGAAACATATCAAACACAATCAGTACAAACTCAACAAAATACATTAAACAATCAAGAAGAAATTAAAAAAATAGAAACATGTATAAAAGAATTTCAAAAAGCAGGTATATTTATAAAAATTAAGGATATGGGTAATGAAGGAGGTTATAAATTACTTGAAATTCAAATAGATGAATATGCTTGGAATAATTTAGATTATGATACAAAAAAAGCAGTTGATAATATGTTTTTAGAATATTGGCAAATTGCAAATGTAACGGTTCTTTTTAGAGGTTATAGAACAGGACAGAAGTTATATTCAAAAGATAAAAATTTTAAAATATAAGTTAAAAAAGATAAGTCATTTTAATAAGGAGTTAATTATGAAATATATTTGGCTATTTATGTTTTTATTTATCAATACTCAATTATGTTATGCATTTGATTATAAAAATGCTTGCCACTATCTAGATAATATAAGTGGATTAAAAACAAGTGAATATAAATTTGATGGTTATCAAGATTACTATTGTTGTTCTCCATATAAAATGCTGGATAATAAAAGTAATATTGCATATTATACCGAAGGAAATAAAAATATTGTTAAAAAGGTTTATTTGGTTTTAAATGTCTATAATGGCTCAAATAAGGAAAAATTACACAATCAGTTAATACAAGCATCACAAATGCTATCTAAAAAATCTATAAATTATACCTTGCCACAGAGTATAATAAATAATTTAAAAATTGGTAAAAATGGTATTTGGAAACACGGGGAATATACTATAAGTGTTATAAGGGAAAATTTTCCTAATGGTAACGGTTATGAAATACATTTTAAAATTGAGGAATAACAAATGAAAAAGATTTTAACAGTAATATTTTCAGTATTAATATTATGTTTAAGTTCATCAAGTGTACTGGCAGAAACTGTTGTTTTTAATTGGAAAACATTAAAATATCATAAACCAAGCTGTCAATGGGCTCAAAAATGTACCGTAAATTGTACAAAAGTTGATAAAAAAGAAGCTATAAAACATGGTGGAAAACCCTGTAAAGTTTGTGGCGGATAAATTTGAAAAAGAAAAAATTAGTAAGTATATTAATAATAATTATATTTTTTATCATTGCAATCCCTGTATTGTGTCAGATTTTTATACTTAATCAAAATGGGAATAGTTTGTTGCCAAACAAAGAAAAGTTGAGAGAATCTGATTATGTTCACGCATACTGTAATGGAAAAGAAGAATTTATATTGCCGGACAAAACGAGAGTGGATTGTTTAACTGAAACTCATGCCTGTGAATTTGATTGGGCAAAAAAATGGTATGAAGGCTTTGGACAAGCACTATGGTATGCTTATAATACAAATAAAAAGCCGTGTTTAGTTCTTATTCTTAAATCAAATAAAGATTATATATATTATAATCGTGCTAAAATTTTATGTGATAAATATGGAATTAATCTTGTTGAAATTAAAGCAAAAGATTATAAAGAATAGTAAAGGAGCCTATTATGGAAAATGAAAGTATTAAAGATGTAAATGATGTAACAGGAAATTCTGAAAATAAAACTGATAAAATTAAAAGAAAGTTTAATTTGAAAATTATTTTTATTAGTCTTTGTTTATTTATAGGGTTTGTGTATTTAATATATGTTTATGTTATTTCAATACCTCTTAAAGCTGAAAATTTGTATTGTAATTATAGCGGTAAATTTAATAAAATAACCTGCACGCAAACAGGTGATGTTGTTCCGGAATGGTTACAAGTTGATGATAATCAATTTCTTAAATATTTGGGAATTGGTAGTGAATATACTATGAAATTAATAATATCTCATGATAAAAAAGATTATAAAGTTATGAATATGACTGATAAAGAATTTATATCCGGTATGAATAGGAAGTTTATATATGAATTAAAAGAACAAACCTTTAATGATTGGATTGATTTTAAAAAGTATGCATTAAAAGCAAGTACAAGTAATTGGGGGTCTATAGTATTATATTGTTCTGAAGATAATTTAAAAGAAGATATTTGTAAACAAATGAAAAAACAGTATAAAAAATAATTTTCCAAACAGAAACTCACAAATAAACTATATTTTTTTGTATAATTAAGTTAACAAAGCAAGTCAATTCTTTAGTACATATATTCCCGAAATCAATGTTTTAATATTTGAGTAGTTTATTTTATATTTTTAGTTTCATTAGTTAAATCATCTTTTTGGGTATAAATCATATATCCAAAAAGACAAACAAGCATAAATAATCCGATACCTTGAAATAATGTCATAATCAGTCAATCCTTTTTATTAATAAATGAATTTGTTTTGTGGCAGATAGAGCTTTAAAGAGATATAAATAGTCTAATAAAAATCCAATAATGAACAAAGATCCTTTAAACATATTAATATCATTAAAGAGAATAGTAATTAAACCACCTGTAAGCACAATAACAATAGCATTATAACCTGTTCTTAAAGCCAGTAAATTTTGTATTTCAAATTCAATTTTCTTTAAATCTTTATTTTCCATAGCTTAATTATAACATATTTTCTAAAATTAGAATAAATTTATAGGTGGGGTTTAAAACAAAACCTACATACTTATCGTGAAAATTTCCTCGGACATTTTAAATAAACAAAGATTTTATTAAGCCTCTAAAAAATTTTAAGTCAAAAGAAAAGATAATGCGCTTATATAAAAGCATGACATTTGTTTTATTTAATTTCTCCATAAAAAATTCTTGATTTTCCTTTATAAAATCAAACATTTGGCTTCTTATTTTTTTATTATTTCTGATATATCTTTTTTGCGTTGTTTCTTTTAAATATTTTTTATTGCCCATTATTGGATTAGCCAGTGAATAATTTGAATTATGCCTTCTGTATGCGAACAAAGTTTTATTTATAACGGCGCTTGAACCTATTAAATGACAAAAAGAGAATATGAATTTATCAGCCGTAATCTTTAATTTATTGGAATCATTAATTCTTAACAGCATTTCGCAAACGGATTTTCTCATAACAGCGGAACTCGACGGTCCCCAATGCCAGCTTGCAAAACTATATTTATCGGCATCCAAAACTTTTATAAGTGCGCCTTTTGTCTCAATTCCGACTGCTTTTCTGTAATTATTAAACTCCTCAAAAGTTTTATTTTCCACTTCAAATTCGGTTTTATTGTCAATAGGGCTTTCAGCCGAAGAAAAAGAATGTATTATATTATGTTCATCAATTTCAGCCTGCAGACAGCTGGTTAATGCAACGGGAGTTTTAAGATGTGTTTCTATATGTATAGCGGCATATTCGGGGAATAATACGTCGTCCCCGTCAATCAAACAAACAAATTCACCTTTTACAATTTTTAAACCTTCCAAGAAAGAGGACATTTGCCCTATATTTTTTTCATTTTTTATTGATTGAACCATAATTCCCTGATTTTCCTTTTGAAATTTACTTATTTTTTCAAAAGTATCATCCACAGAACAATCATCAACAACTATTATTTCATAATTTTTATAAGTCTGATTTTTAATGCTGTTTAAACAATCACACACAAAATCGGAAAAATTGTGTGTGATTACTATAAATGATATTTTTGGTAAATTTAAAAAGTCTTCCATTCTTCTAAACTATTGCTTTTTCTATACGATATTTTACCTTATCTTTACCTAAAACTTCAAGTATAACTCCCATATCAGCACCGTGGGTTCTGCCCGTTAAAGCTGCTCTTACCGTCCACATTGTTTCTTTTGGTTTTATACCGAAGTTTTCTTTAAAGTATGTTCTAAAATCCGCTAATTGTTCATGAAGTTTTTCTTCATTATCAAAGTCATAGCTTGCAAGCTGTGAATCAAAGTATTTAAGAATATTTTGAGCCTGCTCGGTATCAACATTTTTTTCTTTAACCCCTTCTTCATAAACAACATCTTTGCCGAAGAAATAAGCAACATCATTTGTTAAATCCGAAAGAATTGTAATCGGCTCACGGGTTGCAGCTATAATTTTTTCAAGCTGTTCTTCCGTTACTTCGTTTAAATCATACTGTTTTAAGTACGGTTTAGCCTTTTTCGTAAGTTCTTTTATATCCATTTTCTTGATATATTGACCGTTCATCCAGTTCAGTTTGTCATATTCAAAAACGGAATTTGAAGAAGAAACTTCATTTATTCTGAAATCAGCTGCAATTTCGTCTAATGTTTTAATTTCTTGTCCGTCAGAAGGCGCCCAGCCTAACAGTGCAACAAAGTTTAAAAGCGCCTCAGTTAAATAGCCTTTTTCAACAAACTCTGAAACTGCCGTTGCCCCGTGGCGTTTTGATAGTTTGCTTCTGTCGGGTGCAAGTATCATTCCCAAATGTCCGAATCTCGGAACTTTAGCCCCGAGTGCTTCATATATTAATATCTGTTTAAACGTATTTGAAATATGGTCTTCACCTCTTATAATATGTGAAATTTTCATAAGCATATCATCAATAACAACAGCAAAGTTATATGTAGGTGAACCGTTTGATTTCATAATAACAAAATCGCCAATCAGGCTTGTATCTTGATGAAGGTTGCCTTTTACCAAATCTTCAAAGTGAATTACGGGAGAATCGTGTAAAGCTTTTTGAGCTTTTTCAACAGAGAACCTTATGGCGGGTTTTCTGCCTTCCGCTCTTAATTTTGCCTTTTGTTCTTCCGTTAAATTCTCGCACTTTTTGGAATAAACATAAGCCTTTTTGTTTCTTGTAGCTTCTTCTTTTTCAGCTTCAAGTTCTTCTGGGGTGCAATAGCATTCATAAGCAAAGCCTTTATCCAATAGTTCCTGCACGTACTTTGGGTAAATATCAAATCTTTCCGATTGTGTATAAGGACCGTAAGCTCCTCCGACATCAGGACCTTCATCCCAATTTAAACCCAAAGCTTTTAAGCTGTCAAAAATGTTATCAATATATGCCTGACTTGTTCTTTCTGCATCAGTATCTTCTATTCTTAAAACGTATTTTCCGCCGTTTTTCTTTGCAAATAAATAATTAAATAATGCTGTTCTTGCAGTTCCTATATGCAAATTTCCGCTCGGTGACGGTGCTATTCTAACCCTTATTTCGTCCATCATTCTCTCCATCTAAATTTGTTATTTTAATTTTATAACAAAAATGAAAATAATTAATCTATAAAGTCAAAAATCGCTTTTAAATTATTTTGATTTGGAACATTTTTTTGATATAGTTCTGAAAGTTTATTTTTTATTTCTTCATGTTTACGTTCAAAATCATTAGAAAATTTTCTTTTTGGCTTATTATTCACTATTATATTCTTTATCACATCTAAACTTAAATTTTTTATAAATCTATTTAATATAATGTTGTCTTTTTTACTATATTTTTCTTCCAATATTTTATTAATTTTTTCTTCCGGCAGGTTCTTTACTTTAAGTTCATAATAATCTTTTATTTGATATATAATAAATTTCTTGTTTTCTGAAAATCTAATTCGTTTTGTTTTATTATAATCAATCAAAGTTTTTGCATATTCTATAACTTTAGTGTAATCTTTTACAACTATTGAACATAACAACAGTAAATATTCATTAGATAATTCTGAAATTTTAAAACATTCATTTATCCAATGATGATTATTTTTTAATTCCAAAGCTCGAATTAAACTTTCTATATCATTTGACCAAATTTCTTTTGTATTAAGTTCTAAATTCATCCAGTTTATTAAATTTTCCTTTTCTGAAAATTTCAAATTTACAAATTTTGACAACTTAGGGATATATATTCTAACCGCTGCGAAGCCTAAAAAAGAAACATCTCTCACATAAATATTTTTATTTGAAATTTTTTGTACACCTTTTACTAAAAATTTTAATAAATCTTTATTGGTATAATCATCTGATTCTTTAATCCAAGTATTTTGATTAAATTCAAAATCAGATTTATTTATAATAAATTGTTTTTTAATATAGTCATTCATTTCAAATATAACAAGAGACTGCAAATCTAATTCAGCTATATTTCCTAAATTATTTTTATATTTCTTTTTAAAATCTTTCCTTGAAATAAAACTAACATCATTTTTTAATATTTCTGCTTTTAATTCCTTACCTTGAAAAATTTCTGTTAAAGTTCTTTCTATAGCAACAGCTAGTGTAGGATGTGAACCCCATGAGAGAGTCATTATATTTTTATCTTCGTGAATCAATACTGTACAAACAACAGGCAGGTTTTTACCTATAGAAGCATCTTTTATATATACATTATACCCATATGATTCAAATAAATTAACTATATTATTTATCTTATCATATTTCATATAAATTTCTTTTGGAATATCAGGTAAAGATATATTATTCAAAAATACTTGACGCATAGCATATTTTTCACAAATTTCAGAAATTCCCTGAACTAATGCTTCTTCAATTGTATTTCCCGCAGCTAAGCCAACTGAACCCTGTTGGTCATCTATTAATCTATATGGTAAATCAATTATTTTTTGCTCTTTTACACTATAAAAAGGAATAAACTCAAGTTTAGATAATTTTTCATTCCCTTCATTTTCATTAAATTTTATATCCGGTACCTTAAAATCAATAAGAAATCCATTTTGAAGACGTTCCATAAATTCTGCATATCCACTTGCTCTTGCATTTTCTATACAAGTACCTTTTCCGTTAGTTCCAATATGTGTACCAATAATCTCTATTCTTAAAGAAGGAATTAATTTGTTTCTATTAATATCTGAAGATGTAATAGTTTCTTGTACCGGAATATTTATATCTTTTAAAATTTTTTTAATATTTTCTACTGTTTCTACAGGATCTTTTTCTTTATATATACTGTACTCAACCATATATAATACCTCATTTTTAAATATGAAATCATATCAGACAGACGGACTTAGAATGCAAATCTCCGCTCGGTGACGGTGCTATTCTAACTCTTATTTCGTCCATCATTTTCTCCATCTAAATTTGTTATTTTAATTTTATAACAAAAATGAAATTTAATAAAAAAGCAATTTCTATTTTAGTTTTTACTTTTATAAATTACGATGAAAATTCACAATATTACTTCTTCTGAAATTAAGATTAATCATTCTGAAGAAAATAAACAGAGCAAATATAGAAAAAATAATACATCCGTCTCAAAAGATGTACAATATTCTCCTATTTATTACAAAGATTGTTTTATAGGAAAAAACAACCTGCAGTCATTTAAAGGAATAAACATAGTTCGAGAACCTATTAATATTGAAGAATTTATTAATGGATTAAAAAAAACAGAAAAATATTCTAAAGAAGAAATTGAAAACATTATATCTTTTATTAATAACATTATAGATAACGATAGTTGGGAAGAAACTAACGAAAATATATTATTTGAAATGTTCACCTCTCTCGCTTTAAGCAATAATTCTGATATAAAAACAATGCAAAATATTACTGACAAAATAATTGATTTGGAAACAGATGATGACTATATAGAAGTAAATTCCATATGTAAAGGAATTTCTGCCATTTGTTCTAATTTAGACTACAATGATTATAGGTTCCAAAGAATATTTGCAGACGGATATTCCGGATTTCTAAATTGTAATAATTATACAAATGTATACACTTTATGTAATCAACTTAGAGATAACTTATTAGTTTCTAACAAAGACAAATATGCAAAATTAATTGAAATACTTTCAAAAAAAATTAAAGGTGACGATAAAAATCTTGAAAAAGTCAATCTGGAAATTTCTGAATTAATTAAAAAACATGGATTTAGGAATGAAGAACTTTTAAATGGATTATTATTACTTTATAAAGAGAACATTCCCATTGAAGATATAGCATCGGAATTAAATGTTAGAAAAGCAGTAAAAGATGTATATTCATATCTTGACATTAAAAACAAACCAAACGAAAACCTATTTGAAGATGTATTTACAAAACCCATTAAGGAATTAATTCAACGCGGATATAGTTCTAAGAATATTGCTCAATTGTTATCTTTCAAAAATTTCTGCAATAGAATAATGGAAATAGAAGGAATAGAAGGTGCAGTTCCTACTATTTTTGCTGATTTTATTGAAGATATACCGGAAATGAAATATATGCCTGATGTCTTATCTATTTATACAAAAGGTTCTTCCACATTTAACAATGTATTATCCGATTGTCAAGGAGATTTAACAAAAATACCTAAAAATAAAATTTATGAAACAAGCACAGGAGTTAAATATTCATCTGCCGAACTTATAACCAATATTATTGAGCTTACAGACATTTTAAATAGTCAATCAACAAAAAGAGATATGACTGTATATAGAGGTGAAGGATTTGATATTCTAAATCAAATTGTTTTAGAAGATGGAACAGAACTTGGTAAAGCAATAAAAACTGCTATTAAAAATAAAGACAATGAAAAAATCAAACAATTATCTTCATCAATTATTGGTTCAAAAATCAAACAAGAAAGATTTATGTCTACTTCATATAAAAAAGGGCAGGCAAAAACTTTTATCAAAAATAATGAAGGAATTTTGTGGAAAATAAAAGTTCCAAAAGGCTCAAAAGCTATATATGCAGATCCATTTAATATCGACCACGGTATAGAAAATGAAATATTATTTAATAGAGGCTATTCTATGATAATCACCGAGGCAAATTTTGAAGACGGTATATTGGCAATTAATGCGAATCTAATACCTTATGAAAATAATTAATTAGTGTCACATTTTACCGCTAGTCTTGAAATTACATTAGATCATAGTCACCGTAAACGTGTTAAGATTCCACTTCATTACACATACAAGCTCACAAAAATTATTTATTTTTAAAATATAGAACTACTTCACCTTTTTCAAGAGTTTTTTGTACATCAATAATTCTTTGATTAGAACTTCCGCACCAACATAATTTATTATCACGCAGTGCTTTAACAAATCTTCCGTCAACAAGGACATCAATGTATTTCATTTTAGGATTATGTTCAAATTCTTCCCATCTGAAGCCCGTATAAACCCAAACGGTTTTACCTGGGTATTGTTCTTTAACCTTTCTCATTAAACGGAAAGTTTCACCTCTGTTAAATGGGTGCAATGGGTCACCGCCTGAAAATGTTATACCGGAAATATGCGGTTTATCAAGAGCTTCAAACAACTCTTTTTCCGCAGCCTCATCAAACGGCAATCCGCCAGTTATATCCCAAGTTATAGGATTTTGGCAATCCTCGCACTGATGATTACATCCTGCAACCCACAGTACGACCCTCAAGCCGTCCCCATTTAGCATGTCGTCTTTT
>CANQCO010000082.1 GCA_947589705.1 Candidatus Gastranaerophilales bacterium | reverse complement strand
TGTCTATTTTTGAATAATGGTATATATAAATCTCCATCTCATAGTTAATTACATCTTGTTTTGAGTGTTAAATTACATCCGAAGCAAAGCGGAGGTGTGAGAGCCTCGTCGGTCCCGCCATTTAAAAAGAGCGAAAGCTCTTTTTTTATTGTTTTAATTATGTGAGAACGAGCGAAAGCGATACTTTAGCCGTTATTGAACTGTAGCGAAATATACGGATAATGTATGCGGAAAATGCGTAGAAAATCAAGTTTATAAAAACTTAGATTTTCAAGCAGGTGCAGCTTACAAAGTGCGTTAAACAAAAGGCGAATCGAGTAAACCTGTATCCGAAGCGAAGCGGAGGTATGAGAGCCTCGTCGGTCCTGCCATCTAAAAAGAGCAAAAGCTCTTTTTTATGTCCAAAATTTATTCGAAAAAAAATTTCACGGACAAAATAAACTCCAAACTAATTTTTTTAAGGCATGATTTTTAATACGAAATTGGTGTATATTTCTAGAAATTTTCTAATAAATTCATACTTTCATCAGATGTTCACGAAGTTAAAAAGTTAATATGGACTATATTTTAAATTCAAAATATTAGGCAAATGACCAATAGTTAATAAATATTTTGATTCTTATTATATTTTATATGAGATTAAAAACTAAAAAGAAATTTATATTAGATGATGAAAAAGAAGTATGGTGTTTAACCGCTAGAGAAATTGAATATTTGTCTCTTGTTGCTTTGGGGCTTAAAAATCACATGATTGCAGATAAACTTTTTGTTACAAAAAGTACAGTTAAAAAAATGCTTGAAAATATTTATAAAAAATTGTTTGCTAAAGATAGGGCAAATGCTATTGCTATCGCTTTTCTGCATGATTTAATTAATGTTAAAGTTTTATCTGATATTTGTATTAAATATAGTATTAAAAAATAACGTAAAAATTCCCAATATTTATTGGGAATTTTTATTATAATTAATCTTCAAAAAATTTTATTATTTCTTCAATATGATTATCAACATCAACTTTTTCCCAAAATTTTATTATATTTCCTTCTTTATCAAGTATTATTGTTGAGCGGTTTATTTGTGAAGCTGGTTTTTGATGTTCTTTAAATGCTTCTTTTAGTTTATTCATTTTATCGGATAATAAGGCAAAATTTAATTTATATTTTTCTTTAAATTCTTTATGGCTTTCAATATCATCTGAACTTACGCCTATTATTTTTGCATATTTTTTTAATTTATCTATTGCTTCTTTAAATTTATTTGCTTCTTGTGTACATACAGGTGTATCATCTTGAGGATAAAAATAAACTATTACATTTTCACCTTTAAAATCTGAAAGTTTATATTTTTTCTCATTACCTTCTACATCAATTCCGTCTAATTCAATATTTAAATAATGCATAATACCTCCTTTTTCCTGATTTTAATTTAAATTTATTTTCTTATCATCAGATGATTGAATATATTTATTAACTAATGTTTATATAGCGAAAAACTTATGAAACTTTTTTAAATATATTTAGTCTAATTCTCGTAAGGGATTAAACAAATTTAAAATTTTATATTATAATTAGGGAGAATAAGGAGAGAGTTGTGAAAAAAATTCTTAGAAAAACTGTATTAGTTACTTTGACATTACTTTTTGTATGTATGTGCTTTAACAAAAGTAATACGGCTTTTGCTCAGTCTGATACCGCATTATATGATATGGTTTGGAAGATAGTTAATTCTAAATATGTGGATCAAACTAATAATGGGCAGGATTGGGAACGCTGGAGACATAAATATGATGATGTTATTAAAACATCTGAGGATGCCTATATTGCCATTGATACTATGATTGCCAGCTTAAATGACCGTTATACAAGATTTGTTCCTCCTAAAGAATTTGAGGAAGAGAAAAATGCTATAAAAGGTTCACTCTTTGGTATTGGTGTACAAATCGGGCTACGAGACGGTAAAATTATGGTTATTTCACCTATTGAAGATACTCCGGGTGAAAAAGCAGGGCTGAAACCTGAAGATGAAATCCTTTCTATTGACGGTGTTTCCACTAAAGATATGACTGTTGATAAAGCTGCCGATAAAATCAGAGGCAAAAAAGGAACTGCTGTTTCTCTTCTTATTAAAAGAAAAGGTGAACCTAATAAAACCTATAATATTGTCAGAGATGAGATTATTATTAAGTCTATTTCAGTTAAACTTCCCGATGAATTTAAACTTGATGATAAAATAGGCTATATTAGAATCAGTTCTTTTATGGGCAAAAACTCTGGTGATGATTTTGAAAAAGAATTGCTTAAATTTAAAAATAAAGAAGGTATTATTATTGATTTAAGAGCAAATTCCGGAGGTCTCTTAACTAATGCTATTCAAATTGCTGATATGTTATTAAATGATGAAATAATTGTTAGCACAGTTGATCGCTATGGTTATAAGGATACGGCTAAGTCCGGTAGAAATACTGTATCTGCTCAGCCTATTGTAGTACTTATTAATAAAGGTAGTGCTTCTGCCAGTGAAATACTCTCAGGTGCCCTAAAAGATAATCATAGAGCTATTTTAATAGGTGAAAATACCTTCGGAAAAGGTCTTGTTCAGGAAGTTAAACCGCTTTCGCCTTTTGGTTCGGGCTTAAATATTACGGTTCAAAAATATTTGACTCCAAACGGTACTGATATTAATAAAAAGGGAATAGCACCTGATATTGAGATTAAGCTTACAGAAGAGAATGTTAAAGCTAAGGATGATGTTCAATTGAAAAAAGCTCAGGCTGTTTTATTACAGATGATTCAAAATGAAAAAACTTCCGCTAACTATTAATCTTTTGATAAATAATCTGAGCTGCATTTAAAACAGGATCTATGGCTGGAGAATACGGTGGTGAATATGGTAAATCCAAATTCATAAACGTCTCCAGCCTGGTTTTACTTAATATTGCAGGTATTACCGTATTAATTCTTTTATTTACGTCGCCTTCTCCTATACCTTGAATACCTAATATTGTATGTGTATTCTTATCTGCTATCAACTTTAATGTCATCATACCTGAATTTGGCATATATCCTGCTTTGTCTCGTTTCGTTACTATTGCAAATTCCGGCTGAAATCCATATTCTATGGCTTCTTTATAACTTATACCTATTATTGATATTGTATAGTCAAAATATTTTGTTATTGTTGAATTTAATATTCCGTCAAAATGACAATTACCGCCGGCTATATTTATTGCGGCACATCTGCCTTCTTTATTTGCCGTTGAGCCCATCGGTACCCATGTATATTTATTCGTTACTAAATTGAAATTATCAGTGCAGTCACCTGTGGCATATATATTGTTTATTGAGGTTTTTAATGTATTACCTACTTTTATACTGTTTTTTATTCCGAGTTTTATTCCGCTATCTAAAAGAAAATCAGTATTTGGTCTTACGCCTGTTCCTAATATTACAAAGTCTGTTTCTATTTCTTTTCCTGTTGAAGTCACTACACTTATAACTTCTCCGTTTTCGTTTCCCTTAAATTCAACCGCTTCTTCTCCGGTTAAAATACTGACTTGCCCCGGATTTTTACCTATTATATAATCGGTTATTCTTTGGGCAAAATCTTCATCAAACATATTTAAAATTTGATTATTTTTTTCTAAAAGCGTTACTTTTAAGTTATTTTGAACAAAAGCTTCTAATAATTCTATTGAAATATACCCGCCACCTATTAATACCGCTTGTTTTGATTGCAGCATTTTTTCTTTTATTTTTATTCCATCTTTTATTGTTCTTAGAGTGAATACGTTTTTTAATCCAATATTTTTTATTTCAGGTATTATCGGTATTGCTCCCGTTGCTATTACTAAAATATCATAATTTACTTCATACCTGTTATTAGAAATAAGATCCTCTATTAGTACGGTCTGTTCTTCAGTGTTAACCTTTATACATTTGCTTTTTATATGTATATTTATATTTTGTTTTTTAAAATCCTCCGGAGTTCTTAATATTAAAGTAGTGTAATCTTGAATTATATTTCCTATAAAATATGGTAATCCGCAGGCTGAGTATGAAATAATATCTTCTTGCGTATATAAATCAATTTTAATCTCTGCATTTTCACGTCTTAATTTAGCTGCGGTTTTGGGGCCTGCTGCACCCCCTCCTATTATTACTACTTTTTCCGTCATTATTTCACCTTAAAATATCATTCTTTGTATTTCTATGCCTTCTATATCCGTTAGTTCTTTTTCTAAATCTATTGAACTGTTCCCTTCTTCTACTTCTAGCAATATTATTCCGCTATCAGAACAAAATATTGTCTGTTTGTTATTTATTCCGATTCTTAATTTTATAATGCAGTTAAATTTTGTCAATATTGATTGTAATTTAACTGCATTATCTATTTTGTCGGTTAATTTTATGCCGAGTATTTTTGTCATACCTTTACTCGTTTATTTCAAGTTTACTGGTTTTTTTATTATCATTCTCAAGCTTTGGCAGATTTATACATAATATTCCCTTTTTTAAATCTGCACTTGATTTTTCTACATTTATTTCATATGGAAAATATAATGTCCTTGAATAACTCCCGTATCTGAATTCTGTTTTGTGATACTTGTGTTTTTTATTTTCTTCTTCTTTTTCTACTTCTTTATTCGCTTCTATTTTTATGTAGGATTTATTAATATCTATATTTATATCTTCTTTATTAATTCCCGGTAATTCCACTTTGACACTGTATCTGTCATCGTATTCCTTTACGTCAACAGGCATTGCCATTCCGTTTATCTCCTGGTGAAATATATATTCCGGAAATAAATTATCGAAGCTTTTTTGTAAAATAGCATTTATATCTTCATTTAATGTATTTAAAAATGTATCCGGCTTTTTAATTAAATATTTCATGTTTTTTCTCCTATGCAAATTTATCTTTTTAAGTTTGCACGAAAAATAACATTTTATCATTGCCGATTTGGATAATTAATTTATAAAATTTGCTGGTAACATCTAGCAAAAGCTAAAATATGCGTATGGTTGTGAAACTAGATTAAATATATATTACACTTCTTCAATTTCTGAAATATTTCCAATTTGTTTTTGTTTTAACTTATTTACTGTAGTATCTACTATAAAATCATATGTCTCTTTGTTTTTAAATCCTTTGGGAAATTCTTTTTTGAGCATTTCTTCTACCATTGCTCTTATTTTTAAATCTTCTTCTACAAATTTATTATCTTGAATGATAGAATTCAGTATTTTACTTTTATTCCCATTAGAATTGATTAGAGAGGAGAACCTTATCCAATCTATTTTTATATTTTTTAATTCTTTAACTAATTTAAAATGTTTTAAACCGAACATTTTATTCGAATTTCTCCATTTTTTATTAATACATCTTCTACTTTTTTTAATTTATTATCTTTTATATATGATAAAACATTTTCAACGCTTTGTACAGTCTTCATCTTTTCTGTTAATGTGTATAATACTAAATTATATAATAATGAATTATCTTTTAACCGAGGAATTTCTTCTTGTAATATTTTTTTAACCATTATTTGAATTTTATCCGTTTGTGAATAGTTTTCAAATATCGGATTTATAGCTTTCCCATTTTCAATGCATTCTATTGTAATTTTCTTTTTTGTAGTTTGCATATTTATCTTCCTTTTTTATTTTTCTTCTATTCCGATTTTTCCTTCTTAAAAAACTTATATGAATTTTTTTTATTTCCCTTATTACTACTTTTTTTTACATTCCTTAATATTATTTGCTGTAAATAATTGTAAAATGTTTTTATATTTTACTAAAGTTTTTAATATTATAACCGATGTTATTTTTATATTCGGAGAATGTAAAGGCAGTAATTTTATGTCAATTGATAAATTGAGTTTTAAAAATAATATTGAAGGCTTAAATAATAATTCTGAAACTTTGAGTCCGTTTTATAAATTTAAAGCTGAATATGATAAATTTTTACAAAACATGAAAAAATCAGATTTTGCTAATTCACCTTCATCTCTTGAAACGCAATTGTCAATGCTTTTAAAATTGAAAGATTTAGCTTCTGACGAAAATTTAACAGATGAAATTGAAAATTTAGAAAAGGAAATTGAATCAGTTTCCTCTTTAATTAACTCTGCTGGTGATACAAATACACCGTCTGTTTATTATCTTCCTGTTTTACAACATAGTAGTATTCCTTCTGAGCCTGATAAACAATTTGATTTCTTTATCGATTATTTAAACAAAAATAATCCTCCTGTTTCTGAACATAAAAAATCTATTGTTAAGATGCTTGTTGAATCAGGTTTTTCGAATAATTATCTTCTTCAAATGCTTAGTGAACTTAATATATCTGATGATAGCTCCCTTGATATTAATTATTACCAAAATATTTGCAATTTGAAAGTAAATGGATTGAAAGATTCTTCTTGTTTAAAATTTTCTAAGATACTATCATTTCCTTTTGATGATGAAACTAAAAGTACTATTAATTCGTTAATTCTTAATTTGCATAAAGCGGGTATTGCTGATGATACTGCTGTAAAAATTTTAAATAATCTTATGGTTAAATCCCCTGATACCGGTTTGTATAAAATTAGCAATTATGCTGTTCAAACAATTTGCAGAATGAAAAAAACTCTTTCCTTAACCCATAATAATGAAAAAAATGAAAGAAATAATCCTATTAATACTCAAAATGTTCAAGTATTTAACTCCGGCGATACAGTTGTTATTTTTAAAGATGACAAAATTTCTTATATATCACCTATTGAAGGACGGCAATCTATATGTGAACTTGAAAAAGAATATGATAATGCTATATCGGTAATTGAAGATAGTATTTTATGTGATTTCTCAAAAAAATATAGAAATAAAAATGGCAGTTTTGATAGTATTTTCCCCAGAACTTTTGTTGCTTTGAGACGTATGGGGATTTGTTACGATCAACTATTTAGTTTAATTGATTTAGCAGTTGATTCTTCAGGATGTTTAGATAAAAAATTAATGGATGTTATTTCTTCTTTTAGAAAATCAGGCATGCTCAGTGCTGATATCCATTCTGTTATTTCGGCTTCTTCCAGAAATGATGATGGTTCTTTTTATGAGGAAGACATTCAAAATGCTATTGAACTTACTAAATCTCTTATTCCTGGTAATATTATTTCAAAGCTTATTCCTTATTTGAGAAATAATACTGATTTTAAAGATTCTATCCTTGATATATCTTCTATTTTTAATAATCAAAATCGTTTATTAGATTTATTACCATTTATTATTACTAAAAATAATGAAATTGATGAAAATGCTATTGATACCATTTTTTGCTTATATAATCGTTTATTTAGTTCTAAAAAAAATATTTCTGAAATGCAAATTCGCGATACAATGATTGATATATTAAATGAAGCTAAAAATCCTTATGATGATAAAATATCTGATGATGCTGCCGGTATTATTAGTATTTTACTGGACAATTCAAATACCTCAGCTGATATTTTAGCTGTTCTTAAATTATCTAAAACTAAAAATAATGTTGTTGATTCTCAATTAGCTGATATTATTTGGAATCTTTCTTTAAATAAAGTTAATACAGATGTTATTTTAAAAGTTATTGAAAAATGTAAAAAAGACGGTGATATAAACTATAGTCTGGTTAATACGATTCTTTCTTTCTTTGAGTCAAAAGAACCGGTTAATAAAATTATTGATGCTGTTATCGGTTAATTTATTCTTTGCTTTCATCTATCCACACGTATGTTTTGGGCAATGTTGAGGCGAAAGGATTATTTATATCTCTGTAATTCAATGGATTCGTTGTATATCTGTTAATCCTTAATATTTTTTCTTTTATTTCATTAAAATAGGTTTTTATATTCATCTTACTTCCAACATAATTCCACAGATTTTCTGTTAATTATAAATTAATAAGTTGATATATTTCATTAGACTTATGTATAATTTTCTTATGAAAAAAATATTAATTGTTGATGATAAAAAATCTTGGACATTATTTCATAAAGAAATTATACAGGAATTATACGGTAATTTTTTTGAGATAACTATAGCAAATAGTGCTTCTCAAGCTTTAGATATCATAAGAAATAATACTTCAATCCCTTTTACACTTATTATTACTGATTTGCAAATGGAAAATGACTATGAACCTAAACTTGCCGGTGAATGGTTAATTGAACAGGTTAGGTTATTAAAAGAATATGCTCATACAAATATTATTATTATTTCTGCTATGTTTAATATTGAATTGATTGCTAAACAATATAAAACTGAATGTATTTCAAAAAATATGCTTGTCAGAAATAAATTACTTTTGAAATTTATGTTTGAAAAATTAATGCCTTCTTTAAGTAATATACGTTAATTTTAAATTGATTTTGTTTGTGATACTATAAATTTGATTATGGTTAATTTGGACATGTCGAAATATTCAATAGTAACACTGGACGAAGTTGAGTCAACAAATGCTTATGCTCTTGAAAATATGACTTTTTTAGAGGATAGTACAGTCATTTATACTGCTCATCAGACATTGGGCAGGGGCAGATACAGCCGCAAGTGGATTGGTGACGGTTCTGATAACATTTATATGTCTTTTGTCCTTAAAATATTCGGCACGAATGATTTTCCGTTCCCAAATCTTACTCAATATCTTTCTGTTGTTGTATGTGATTTTTTGGAAAAAGAATTTAAAATAAACTCTGAAATTAAGTGGCCTAACGATATATTGGTTAATGGCTGCAAAATTTCAGGTATTCTTGCTGAGTCGGTTATGAAAAACAATAAAATAGAAGGCATTGCTTTAGGGCTTGGCTTGAATGTTAATCTTAAAAAGGAAACTCTTGATAAAATTGATCAAAAGGCAATTTCTCTTTCTGTATTATTTGATAAATATTTTGATACGGATATTTTAGTCAGAAAAATATCCGATATGTTCTTTGAAAACTATAACAATTTTGTAAAATACGGATTTTCTTTTATTAAAAATAAATATATCTCAAAATGCGGATTTTTGGGAAAAAATATCCAAATAAGAGAATCAAATCAAAAGAAAAATTACTTTGCTAAAGCAATAGATGATGGCGGCTTATTGCTTGCAATTGATGAAAATAATAATGTATGTAAGATAATAACGGGAGATGTTTTATGTTAAATGAAGGTTTAACTCTTATGGCAACTGGCATGGGAACTGTATTCAGCTTTCTTGTGCTGCTTTGGGCTGCCGTAAGTATCATGGGAAAAGTTGTTGCTTATTTGAATAAGATTTTTCCAGAAGAAGTTAAAACGGTTGTTAATGCTATGCCAAATGCTAATAATGATGTGGAATTAGCTATAGCTATTGCAGCTGCTAAATTGAGAAAATAATTTTGTAAATAGATATAAAGAGGTAAAGAAAATGGCTAAAAAACAAATTAAAGTGATGGATACTTCTTTCAGAGACGGTTTCCAATCAATCTACGGAGCTAAAGTTCTTGTTGATGACTTTATTCCTGCACTTCAGGCTGCAGTAAG
>CANQCO010000081.1 GCA_947589705.1 Candidatus Gastranaerophilales bacterium | reverse complement strand
GTGTAGGTGTTCGAGCCTCGTCTCTCGCTAATAAAAGAGCCATACCGTCAGGTAGGGCTTTTTTATTTTTAAAGTATTTATATACAATTTATCGGTTACAATTTCCCGCCTCAATATCTGATACTTTATCATTAATGGACATAATAAGATAAATTATAAAGAAAACAAATATAAAACTAACCAATCCTGCCCACAAGACACCTAAACCTGCCCAAAGTCCCTGAGAACTAATCATCATAACCGTAGATACAATTAAACCGATAAGAGTCAGTATTGCCATTATATCGACAAAAAACCTGCCAAATTTAACAACTAAATTTTTCATAATTTCTCCTTTTATATAACCTTCTTTATAATACTTTTTTTATATGAGTAATTGTATTAATAAACAAGGTAGTTTATAAGAATAATAGGAGTAAATTAAATTATTCTTTTTGAATATCAATATTTTCGCTAACTCTAACATTGCCTTGTTCAGAAGGCAGTTTTAAATATTTGAAATCCCAGGTAGAAAAACAATTTCTGCCGGAAGCAATATAGCTTAACTGAGCTTTTGTTGAATCAAAAATTTCTTTTTTGTCCTCAGAAACTTTACCATTTTGAAGATAATGAACTGTAAGAGGTTTAACGGTAGGGTCGAAAGCTACCCAGCCATAATTATCAAAATATACTTCGACCCAGCCGTGCTTAGAAAATTCATTTCTCGCAATATTTCCGCAAACCATTCTTGAGGGAATATCTTTTGCTCTTAATAAAGCTATCATTAATGCGGAATACTCGCTGCACTTACCCTGTTTTATTCTCAAAGTTTCTTTTGCACCCAGGTTTTTTGGAATTAAAGTATATTTTATGTTATTTTGAAGATATTTATAAACATTATCTATAATTTCTTGTTTTGTATTTCCCTCAATATTTTGAGCTATATTTTGAATTTGTTTATCATCAGATTCTATAAGTTCTTCGGGAGCTAAATATCTTGACAAATTATTTTCTTTTTCTGAATTTTTATTTATTATTTTAGCGGTATATAAATCATAAGTCCTGATATTAGCAACTCCTTCAACAGTTATTGGAAGTTTTTGAGGTTTAATATCATTAAAAACAAATTGAGCTATATTATTAGTTCCGTCGTGAAACGTTTTAGCAGGTTTTGGCGTAATATTAAGTTCTGAAATATACTGTTTTTCTGCCTCATCAGAAGGTATTTTCACTTCAAAAAATAAATATTTAACATTACAATCAATATTTAGGGTATATATATATTTAAATTTATATTTTTCAAAAGGTTTAATTTCCTTATGTCTTTCGATATTTTGAACCGTTTCTTGCGCAAGCTTTTGAGTATCTTCTATTTTTTCCTTATAAAAATTACCTGTATTTTCCGCAATATTATTAACACCACTACGTGAAAATACAATAAATAACCCATAAATAATACCTGCAATTAAAAGTATTATAAGTATATGAAATAATAACGTATAGTCTTTTTGTTTTCTCTTTTTCATAGACTATATAATTATATCAAATTTTAACTTTTTAAGAAAGGAATAGGAAAGGATTCAATATTAATTATATCGCCGAGTTTTTTACGTATATTACGTATTTCAACATCTCGTTTAACAAATAAAGGTTTTATTTTTTCAAAATTAAAATCACCAATTTGCATTAATTCCGATGATTTTTCTTTTATTTTTATGGAAGTATCTCTTAATACTTTAAATTCAGGATGTTTTTCACTGATAACCCTGCTGCAATAACTTGTACTTGCAATAAACATATCACTGTTATTATTTGCAAGAAGTCTATCTTCAGGTATTCCCGTTATTCTGGATAAAAAAGAACCCGTAGCACAATTTTTACCCGAAATTATATTTGCAACTTCTTTAGTACTAAAAGATCTTGCAAAAGATACATTTTTAACAGCCATAATTTTTCCCTTTTTTAGGTTAATAAATCATGAAAAAGAAAAAATTTGCTATCCGAATATATGTTGCAAATGCAACTTTATTTGTAATCCCAGCAGTTTATATTCCCGCAATATCTGCAAACGGCATGTTTGTTCATAAATTGTAAATCCGGAATAAAGGTATAGCCATCAACATTTATCTTGATATCCCCATTTTGAGTATAAGAAATATCAAAAGATTTACTGCCCTTATATTCTGGACTGAACATAAGTTCAAACATGTCATTTGAATTACATCTTTTACACTTAAACATATCCCTGATTATCCGATTGCTCTTTTAACTATTTCATCGGTATTTTTTGAAAATTCTTTAATTTTTTCATTATCATATAATCTGTATAACTCTGTAAAACAAGAACATCTAAATGGCAGAGTAAAACCTATAATTATGAAAGAAAACATATTTTCAACAAACATTTTTGAAATATATAAAGGAGATAAATTATCAATCAGATAATTTTTCAAAGAATAGTCTATATTTAAATTATTAACATAATCACTAATAGGAATTAAATTAAAAAATTTCTCACAGCTTACAATCAAAAATGAATAGAAAGAAGATTTCTCAATAGCCCAAATCAGAAGCGAAGGCAAAAACATATAAGTAACAACAAAACATAATAAAATTAATGTAATTGTAGGTAGTAAATATGATTTTGTAAGATTAAAACTTCGTTTAACAACCTGAAAAGGATTTAAATCCGATTCAAAAGCAAATATCTGAAATGAAAGACATAGAAATATTCCTAAAAATGGAACTAAAAGCAGAACGGTAACAATAAGCATTAAGATAATATATTTAAATAATTTTCTTTGAATAACAGCATTATTTTCTTTAAAATTAATTTTTTTTACTGTTTTTTTATTATTATGTGTATAAAAAAGGATATTTAAAGCCGAAAAATTAATAATGTAATCATAAAAAGCTTTAACAAAAACTAAAAGCAAAACAGCAATTGAAATAAGATATATAACACTCATAGTTCCTATGGAATTAAAACTTCCTGAATTGATTGTAAAAAAATATGTTAAGACAAAAATGAGAGCTAAAGAAAAGATTTGTCCAAAAATAGGGAAAGCGAGTGCTTTTGAAGTCTGGTCAAGATACAGAAAATATGAACGGATACTTGAAAAGAAAATTTTAAAAACACCTGTAATTTTATTTGATTTTTTCTTTGGCATACTTCCTCTTTTTCAATTTTTATATTAGCATACATATATAGAATTAATATAATTTTAACATGAGACGTGAAGAATTAGAAAAACTGTTAAAATCTTTTGAAGAAAAGGATTTTTATAAAAATATAGACTTACATATACACTCAAATGAGTCAGACGGGAAAATGAGTGCGTATGAGATAGTTTCTCAGGCAAAAGAAAGAAATTTAAAGTATATAGCGATATGTGATCACAACAGTATAGACTGTTATTTAAATACAAACATTTTAAGTGAAAAATTTATAATACCGGCAGTTGAATTTGACTGTATTTATAAAGGTACGCTAATGCACATTTTAGGCTACGGCATTAATATAGACAGTAATGAAATAAAAGAATTGTGTGCAAAAACAAAGAGCGGAAAAACATTTAATCTGATAAGATTATTAAAATTACGTTCACCAAAGAGAGTAATTGAGGCAATAAAAAAATCAGGCGGGATAGCAGTGTGGGCACATCCTGCTTGCTGCTGGGGGAATATAGAAAATTTAGCAAAAGATTTAATAAACTTTGGTCTTGACGGAATGGAGGTTTATTATCCTTATAACGGACTTCGGGGTATACTTAAATTTCACTCAAAAGAACATATCATGTATATAGCTAAAAAATATAACTTAATACAAACAGGCGGAACGGACTCTCACGGGAAAAAACTGTTAAGTTAATCTTCCGTAATAGTTTTAATATAAGCCTTTATCCCTTTAGTAATTAAAAGATTCGGTTCTTTATCGCAAAAATCATCAAGCATGGTTATTCCTGTAGTAACTTGCCCTGTTTGGATATACAAAAGCCCTGCCGCAACGGTATTTAATGCAGATGAGTCATCATTTTTATATTTTTCAAGCATTTTTTCAGCAATACCGAGTTTTTTATAATTTTCGACCATCTTAAGATAATAGTCAAAACATAATATATTTAAGCTGACAGCTTTCTCAAAACAAGGTTTTGCAAGATTATCATATCCGATTTTCTCATAAGTTTTTCCCAAATTGACATAATAAACGGCACTTGCCTGTGAATTAGGATTTAAATCTATAGCAATTTGAAATTCTTTTATAGCACCATAATAATACTTTTCTTCAAGATAAATAAGCCCTTTATTATTATGTCTGTAAGCATTTCTATGAGCATCTATAAGTTCATCTGCAAAAACACAAGAAGCAAACAAAAGACATATAAAACAACATATAATAATTTTTTTTATTAAATGCAAATTTCCATTCCTTCTTTTGCAAGAAAATAATTTTTATTTTTAGATTTAAATGAATTTTCAATAAAAGTCAATTTATCATCATTATAAGAAGGGTCGAAATGGAAAAATGCTAATTTTTTAGCATTAGCATTAACTGCTGTTTCATAAGCCATATCAAAAGTGGAATGACCAAAACCTTGTTTAGGTATAACAGGTGATAAATAGTCTTCCGTAGTATATTGGCTGTCATGAATAAGTAAATCAACATCTTTAGCAAATAGTTCAAGGCGTTTTGCTCCACCCTGATAGCATTCTGTATCTGTTGCATAAACTATATTCTTACCATTATATGAAATTTTAAAACACATTACCCCATAGTTAGGATGTGAATTAGATTTTAAAAATGATATTACTACTTCATTATTTTTTGAATTAAAGTCTGAAGAATTTGAGATTCTTTCTACATAAGGCATTTTAGAATTTTTATCAAATTTTATTATTTCAGATTCATTTATATCTCTAATTAAAAAATCAGCTGTATTATCATAAATATTAATAGGGAATGATTTACCGTAAATTAATTCAGAGAGTGTATCATCAAGACAAGAGTCAATACCGCTGTAGCCGAAGAGAGAAAGTTTTGTTGTTGCAATATTAGCAGGTTTAAAAAAATTCAATCCCTGTATATGGTCTTGATGAACATGGCTTAACAAAACAGTAACAGAAATAGGGGTTCTGTCTGAAATGTTTTCACCCGAAGAAAGAAAATCTTTATAAAGTTTATCACCCAAAGGAATAATTCCACTTCCACAGTCGAGAATAATATGCTGACAGCCGGCAGTTACTTCAACACAGGATGTATTTCCTCCATATTTAAGAAAATCTTTACTGCAAACAGGGTAAGACCCTCTTACTCCCCAAAATTTTACTTTAAAATCTTTCTGCACCATTTTTGAAGCCTTCAAAACAACATTAATTAATGATACTTCATTAATAATTATTTGTCCATAATAATAATATTATTTCTGTCTTGAGGTCTGCCATAGTAAATTTTACCGCCTAAAGTCAAAATTTTAGTTTTTTTCTGTAAATCTTTTAAATTAGTTTCATGAAAATCAAATTTAAAAATAACTTTTTTAAATTTATTATCAACAGTAATAACCCTGAATGAATTAGGATAACCTGCAAGAGTAGGAGAAGAAACATGCAAAATATTACCACGTTTTGTAATTTTAGCGGCATGATAATGACCTGAAAATATAGCAATAGGCATTTTATACTTATCTAAAACAGCCTTAAATTCATTATCATTAAGTATTTTATGAGCCGGTGCATCATAAGGGGGTAAAAGCGGAAAATGAAGAAATATCAATACGACATCATTTTTAGACTCGGCTAATAGCTCATCAAGCCAGCATAACTGTTCTTGAGTAATTTTACCGTTAGAAGAAATCCCTTTATTTTTTGCACCATCCAAAACTATAACTCTAAACCCCGGTTTTGGCTTAAAAGTATAATATGTTGAATCGAATTTATAATTAGGATTAACTTCTTTTAGTATTTCAACATATTTAGCTTTAGTAAGAAAACCAGACGTTGTAGTATCATGGTTCCCCATAGCAAAATACCACGGGTAATTCATCGTGTTAAGGATTTCTGAAACCGCATATAATGAATCTTTTTGTGGTTTATCAATAAGATCACCTGTTATAATAACAAAATCAACTTTTTTTTCACAATTAATCTGTTTAACAGCATCTTCCAATAAAGGTCTTGTTTTTGATAATAATTTATAAGATGTATCTTCTTGAACTTGCGCAAAATGAACATCAGACAGCTGAACGAATTTAACTGTTCTTGAAAAAGACGGTAAATCCGTTATAAAAAACATTAAGGCTACTATAAAAAATATATAAAAACAATCTTTTAAAAGCTTTTTCATAAGAAAATTATATCAAAAAAAAATTTATTATATAAAATAAAAATATGAAACATACGGAAATAAAAATTAAATCAATAATAATATATACAATTATAGTCTTTGTGTTAGTAGTGTGTGCAGATATAATAATGAGTCCAAAAAGGATTATACAATGCAAAATACTGCCAAAGAAATTAAACAGCTTGACTTATACCCAAAAAATTGCACCTCAAAGACTATACATAAATGTATGGCGCATAGTAAGAAATGAATATGCCGATAAAACAATGAATAACCAGAATTGGTATAAATGGCGCAACAGATATTTAAAATATATAAAGACCGATGAAGATGCCTATATGGCAATAAATACGATGTTATCAAGCCTAAATGACCCATATACAAAATTTTTTCCGCCCGAGATGTTTTTTAAACAAGAAGAAATTATGGATTCTACAGTATCAGGAATCGGTGTTATTGTTGATAAAACAAATAATGGTCTTGTTGTTAAAAGTGTTATTAATAATTCTTCCGCTCAAAAAAATGACATCAGAATCAATGACATTATTATAAAAATCAATAATAACGATGTTTTATCCAATTCACTTGAGGACATTTTAAAATCAAAAGATTTTATTGAAAATAAAACAATAAATCTAACAATAACAAGAAATAACAAAATTTTAAATAAAAAAATTATCAAATCAAAAATTCCCATTGAAACAATGAAATATGAAATAACAAAAGATAATATAGCAATAGTAACAATAAGGACAATAATGGGAACAAAAGCGGTAAATAATTTTGCTGATATACTTGAAAAAACGAATAATACTAATGCAATGATAATAGATTTAAGAGATAATTACGGCGGAATATTATCAAATGCTATAGAAATGTCAAATAAAATGTTGAATAACGAAATTATTGTCATTTTAGAATCAAAAAATAACAAAATACAAATATATTCAGACAATGAAAATAAATTTAAAAATAAACCCATAATACTACTTGTGAACAAACATACAGCGTCAGCAGCAGAAATACTGGCAGGTACTTTAAAAGAAAACTTAAATGCTGTATTAATAGGAGATTACACATACGGCAAAAATGCGATTCAACAAGTTATACCACTGCATAATAATACGGGATTATTAATAACGTCAGCAAAATATCTGCTTCCATCAGGGAAAGACATTCATATAAAAGGAATAACTCCAGATATATATATGAACAGTAAGAAATATACAAATAAAGAAGTAAAAGAAGCTGCTGTAAAATTAGCTAAAAAGATAGTGAAAAAAAAGAAATAATATGATATGATATTAATGCTCTATACGGGTATTTATTTTGTTCCTACATCTTGATTAATAGGGAAAGAAGACTCTCATAACAATGCAGTAGACCTGCCATAGCAGCAGGAAACGGATTTGTTAAGGCACTTACCCACCTGTGGAGCTTTCACAGGTAACAAAATCGTACTTGTATAGGGCTTAATTATATGAAAAATATCTTTCAAAATCTACATCATCAAAATTGCACAAAAGCCTGTATACATCATCATCTTCATCCATTTTTTGAAATTTATATTCATCAAATTTCCATAATTTAGGATTAATTCCGCATACCCTTATAATTTCTTTATCAAGCAGGATATTTAGTTTTTTCTTAACGATATCCAAAGGCATTTCAAGCAATTTAGAAAGTTCGACAGCAGAAATTCCCTCGGCTCTCGAGCATTTTTCGGGAGTGAGAAACATAAGTTCAAGACCTACTTTTTTTAATTCTGTGTCTTCAATTGTGTTCATTTTTTTATCCGTTATTTAAATGTCATGTTCGGCAGTTTTTTAAAATACTTTAATTTATTTTACTTTAAATATATTTTTTTTTCTCTAATTATTGTACAATCATTATGGTTAATCGGGAATTTTTTATGGCAGAGTACAATATTTGTTACAGTTTAGATTCAAAATATGCTGAGCAGCTTGCTGTTTCTATTTCTTCCATATTAAGAAATTCATTAGATAATGAAATTATCAGATTTTATATTCTTGATGGCGGATTAACAAAGCAGGATAAAACAAATTTAGAATTGTTAAAAAATATTAAAAATTTTGAAATTAAATATATTGAAATAAATCCTTCAGAGTTTAAGAACTGCCCACTATTAAAGAATAAAAATAAGAAACATAAAAATTATCACGTCACTCTTCCTACATATTTTAGGTTCAAACTGGCTTCAATTTTTGATAAATCAGATAAAATTTTATATTTGGACTGCGATGTAATAATAAATAAATCATTAAAAACACTTTATGAAACAAATATAAAAGATACGGCAGCCTTAATGGTTTTGGATGCAGAAAGCAAAAGAGAAGCTGAAAGATTAAATATTGAAAATTATTGTAATGCCGGTGTAATGCTTATTAATCTTGACTATTGGCGAAAAAACAATGTAGAACAAAGGCTGTTTGATTATGCCAAAAACAATGCCGATAAAATATTATGGCAGGATCAGGATGTTATAAATACTGTATTAAGAAACGAAATAAAAACTATAGATAACAAATGGAATTTCCAATATTTTCAATATGAAAATATTGATATAGAAAAACTGCCAAAAATCGGTATTTTTCATCTTGCCGGAAGATTTAAGCCTTGGCTTATGGCTTTTGAACACCCTTTGTATGATCTTTATTATTTTTATCTCGCTAAGACCGCTTGGAGAAACAAAATAATCAAATACAAAGAGAATGCAAGCGGTAAAACTTTAAAAAATAATATTGGCGGCAATATTACAAATATACTTGTTAATGCTACTGATGAAGATATTCAAAAAATTTATTCGGAAATAAACAAAATATATGAACTTAAATCCAATTTAACCTCTCAAACTGACGAAAAGATTTCTAAAGTCTATCAGGAAATTTCTAATTCATCAGATTATATTCACAACAGAATTACAAATGAAAAAGATTCCCTAACGAAAGAAACTGATTCCAAAATTTCTAAAGTTTATGATGAAATCTCTAAAAACTATGACTATACCAATCAATTATCTGATGAACTGAAATCTTCCATCATTGACGCTGAACAGCGCTCTACTGACTCTATTAACTCCGTTAAAGAAGATTTAACCTCTCAAACTGATGAAAAAGTTTCTAAAGTTTATGATGAAATTTCTAAAAACTATGATTATACCAATCAATTATCTGATGAACTAAAATCTTCTATT
>CANQCO010000080.1 GCA_947589705.1 Candidatus Gastranaerophilales bacterium | reverse complement strand
ACGGAAGAGAATTGTTGTTCATAAGCTGAAACGAGGTTATCGAGGTAATCGATAATAGCTTGATTAAGTTCCTCTTGGGAGGAGAAATTATTAAGGGAAGTATAAGACAAGTTAAGCTCTTGAGAGGAGAGAGATTTATCCTGAGATGAAAGTGAAAAGTAATCTTCATCAAGGGAATTATTGATTTGAAAAATGTTAATATCTTGCTGATTATTAGAGGAAGAATCAACAGGATAATGATTATATTCATAATTACCGGATACTCTGCCGACGGACATAGAACAACCCTTTCTTGGTTTATATATTTTTCATGTCGGCAGGTCTTTTTATATCTTTAATATTTTTAACATAATTTAATAATCAAGCTAATACATGATTTTAATTTCTACAAAAGTAGTATATAATATAAATATAGTTCACTTTCTATGATAAAGAGGCAGAAATATGTCTTTTAGCATAAATGGTCCTGATAATATTCCTTCCATTCAAAAGTCACATCACACCAATGATGGTGGGGCTGGTAATTTGGGTTATTTTCAGCAGGAAAGAAAAAAGAAAGATGAAGAAAAGGAAGAACAAGATGTCTTTGAATCTTCAAATAAAAAAGATGATGATATTGATTTAATTGAAGAAGATTTAGATTTTATCGGAAAAAAAATTAAAAATTTTTGGACAGTAATACATAATAACTTAAAAGAAAAAAAAACCGAAGAATAAATCTTCGGATTTTTTTATTTATTATATTTTTTCACTTTTAAAAATCAACTCATCACTATCAGTATCAATAATAACTTTTGAGTTTGGAGTAATTTCCTGCTTTAAAATTTTTTTAGACAACGGATTTTCTATTAACTGCCTTATTGTTCTCTTTAACGGTCTTGCCCCGTAAATAGGGTTATAGCCTTTTTGTGCAAGAAATTCTTTTGCGTCGTCAGTTATCTCAACAGTAATATTTTGTTCTGCCAGCAATTTATGCAGATGAGATACTTGAATGTCAACAATTTTAGCAAGCTGTGTCATTGTTAAAGCTTTAAAGAATACTATTTCATCAATTCTGTTTAAGAATTCAGGCTTAAAATGTTGCTGCATTAATGCTGTTACTTCTTCTTTTGTTTGTTCTGCCTGCTTTTCGGATAACATTGATTCAAGTGTATTTTTAAGAATAATATCGCTGCCAATGTTACTTGTCAAAATAATTAACGTATTTTTAAAATCAACGGTTCTTCCTTTAGAATCGGTTAATCTGCCGTCATCAAATATTTGAAGCATTATGTTAAATACATCGGGGTGTGCCTTTTCAATTTCATCAAAAAGTATAACCGAGTAAGGTTTTCTTCTTACGTGTTCCGTTAACTGTCCGCCTTCATCATAGCCTACATACCCCGGAGGTGCTCCTATTAATCTTGCAACCGTATGTTTTTCCATATATTCTGACATATCAATTCTGATTAAGGCGTCTTCATCATTGAACATAAATTCCGCAAGAGCTTTAGCCAGTTCTGTTTTACCTACACCTGTCGGACCTAAAAAGATAAATGTACCTATCGGTCTATTAGGGTCTTTTAACCCGCTTCTTGCACGTCTTATTGCGTCAGATACCACTTCAACGGCTTCATCCTGACCTACTACACGCTTATGCAAAAATTCTTCCATTTTAATAAGTTTTTCTTTTTCACTTTCAAGAAGCTTATTTACGGCAACGCCTGTCCATTTGCTTACTATTTCTGCAATATCATCTTCATCTATTTCTTCTTTTAAAAGAGTATTTTTATGCTCTTGTACGTTTTCATTAACTTCTTTCAGTTGTTTTTCAAGTGCAATAAGTTTACCGTACTTAAGTTCTGCAGCTTTTTGCAAATCCATATTTCTTTCGGCTTCTTCAATTTGGATTTTAACTTTTTCTATTTCTTCTTTTATTGAAGCTTCACCTTGAATACTCTTTTTTTCAAGCTCCCATTGGGTTTTAAGTTTTGTTATTTTTTCATTTAATTCATTTAATATTTTCTCTATATCGAAAATTTTTTCCGCATTTTCTTGATTTTCTTCCTGTTTTAGAGCTTCTCTTTCAATTTCTAATTGCATTTTCTGTCTTACCAGCATATCAAGTTCTTCAGGCATAGAATCAATTTCAATTCTAAGTGAAGATGCAGCTTCATCAACTAGGTCAATTGCTTTATCAGGCAGAAAACGGTCTGTTATATATCTGTCAGACAATTTGGCGGCTGCTATTAGCGCAGAATCCTTAATTCTTACTCCATGGTGTACTTCGTATCTTTGCTTCAACCCTCTTAAAATGCTTATGGTATCTTCAACAGAAGGTTCATCAACCATTACGGGCTGGAATCTTCTTTCTAAAGCAGGGTCTTTTTCTATATATTTTCTGTATTCATTAATGGTCGTGGCACCGATACATCTTAAAGTTCCTCTTGCAAGCATCGGTTTTAACAGGTTGCCTGCATCGGTTGAACCTTCCGTTGCACCTGCACCCACTACCGTATGAAGTTCATCTATAAACATTATTATCTCGCCGTTTGAATCTTCCACTTCTTTTAAAACAGCCTTAAGTCTTTCTTCAAACTCGCCTCTGAATTTAGCACCTGCAATTAATGCACCTAAATCCAAAGAGATAAGTTTTGATTCTTTTAGGTTTTCAGGGACATCTCCTCGTATGATTCTTTGAGCAAGCCCTTCTATAATGGCTGTTTTACCGACCCCGGGTTCACCTATTAACACAGGATTGTTTTTAGTCTTTCTGTTTAATACCTGTATTACACGTCTTATCTCATCATCCCTGCCGATTACAGGGTCTAATTTGCCTTTACGTGCCATTTGCGTTAAATCTGTTGAATATTTTTCCAATGCTTTATATGAATCTTCTGCGTTTTTGCAATCCACTTTTCTGTTTCCTCTTATTTTTTTCATAGCATTAAGTATTGTATTTTTATCAACACGGTTATTTTGTAATATTTGTTGTACTTTAGATCCCGTTAATTCTGTCATTGCCATTAAAATATGCTCAATACTTATAAAGGAATCTTTTAAAGAATCTGCGGTTTCCTGTGCCGTGTCAAACAATGTATTTGATGACTGCGAGATATATAACTGCTGATTAGGGTTTGTTGACTGCACTTGCGGAAGAGTTGTTATCTCATTTACAATCTGATGTTTAAAATTATCATTGTTGATTTTTAACTCATCGCAATAGTCTTTTGAAATCCCTTCATTATCTTCCGCAATAGCAAGCAGTATGTGTAAAGGCTCTAATTGTGAATTTTTATACCGATACATTATCTGCTGTGCAGAGTATATTATCTCCTTTGTATAATCCGTCAACCTGTTAAAATCTATCATTTAGAACACCTCTTTTCATAAGGTTTTTATTTTTAACCTTATATATTTAGTTTAATAGTATTTTTTCAAAAATCTAAAAAATTTTATATTTAATTAAGATTTGAAATTATATAGGCAGGCTGAATGTTATGGAGGTTCCTTTATTTTTTATATTTTTAGCTGATATTTGACCGTTATGTGCTTCTATTATTTTTTTACAATTATAAAATTCCAATCCAAACCCTATTTTTCTGAATCTATTTGAGCAAGTCATAAATTTTTCAAATATATCATTAGGATTTTTCATTGTTTTCATTATTCCAAAATCAATAAATGATACGTTAATATTTTCTTTATTATTTTCAATTTGAATTATAATTTTAGAATTTTCACTACTGTGTTCAGAAGCATTAACAATAAGATTATTAACCACCTTTCCTATTTCTTCCACATCCATATTAATTTCATTTATACAGCCTTTCACTATAAATTCTATTGTTTGATGTTTTTTGTCCAGCATATTAATCATTGAATTACATTTTTCTTTAATAAGTTTTACTATAGAATATTGTTGTTTATTCAGTTCATACAGGTTAAATTCATTCTTATATTTGATTATAAGATTTTCTGCCATATAATTCATAAACCTGCATGAACTGAGTAATTCATCCAGAATAGTCTGCAAGCTGTTTCCCAAGTCTCCGAATTTTTTATTAAGTATAAGCTCTAAAATTTGTATATTTGCTCTTAGAGGGTTTCTCAAATCATGTGAAAGTATGTCAATAAATGTTTCTTTTTGTATTCTGTTTTCTATCTCTTGCGTTATATCCTGAATTATTATTGTATATCCGTTTATATTTCCTTTTCTATTTTTAATTTTGCAAATATGTATATTTACGGGCAGATTATTTATTTCATTGTTATCATTAAAAATCATTTTTATACACATGTGATTTTTATCGGATGTTTTAAAATTTTTTATATTTTTCTTAAAATTTTCATTTATAAAACTTTTATACATTTCAAGAAAATTAAGTTTTGAATCAGATTGTATATATTTTAAATTTTGAAAGACGATATTAAATTTTTCATCAGTGATTATAATTTCTTCCGATGAATATTTTGTAACATTAATAAATGCGTCTTTTATAAAATTTATTTCTTTATTTAAAAAGTTTTGTGTAAAATTCATTTTTTCTTCCGATTTTAATTTAAATTTAAATAATCGGATGAAAAAAATTATCCCCCATGAGTATATTTAATTTAACTATTTACCGATACAGAAGTTATCAAAAATGTTGTTTAAGATATCATCAGTTATTACTTCGCCTGATAATTCACTTATAAACATAAGAGCTGATTTTATGTCAATGGAGATTAAATCTTGTAATTCTTTATTGTGAGCGGCAATTAAGGCATTTATAAGGGAGTTTTTTGTATCTTCAAGACATTTTTGCTGTCTTTGATTAGTTATAAATTCTATTTCCGTCAAATTTTGATTTACAATCAAAGATTTAATTTTTGTTTTTAAAATATTCAAATTTTCACCTGTTTTAAGTGAAACACAAACGGCACTGTCATCTCTTTTATCCGTTAAGTCGGATTTTGTTGCAACTTTTATATATTTTTTATCTTTAACGGAATTAAAAATTTCTTCATCTTCACTGTTAAAGCCCTCGTTTAAATCGTAAAGGAACAAAACAATGTCAGCTTCTTGGACGTATTTTTTTGAATAATCAATTCCGATTGCTTCAACCTTATTAATATCACCGCCGTGCCTGATTCCTGCGGTATCAATAATAGTAGCCGATATTCCGTCTATATCAAGAGTTTCCTGTATACTGTCACGTGTTGTACCTGCTATTTCTGTAACTATAGCCCTGTCTAAATTTAAAAGTGCATTAAATAAAGAGGACTTACCTACATTGGGTCTGCCTGCCAGCACTATTTTTATACCTTGTCTGAAAATGTTGGAACTTTTTGAAAAACTTAAAATATAATTAATCTTTTCCAATATAGTTTCTATTGTATTTTCAATATATGAGTAATCGGGTTCTTTAACATCTTCAGGGAAGTCAATAGCTGCAATAATTTTAGAGAGTAAATCCATAATTTCCTGTCTTATTATTGCAGTTTCCGATGAAAGTTTACCGAAAAGATTTTTTGCGCTTTTAACGGCGAATTTTTCCGTTGATGCCTGAATTAAATCTAAGACAGCCTCTGCCTGTGATAAATCCATTTTCCCGTTTATGAATGCTCTTTTTGTAAATTCACCTTTTTGCGCATATCTTGCACCGTTTTGGATTGTTAAATCAAGAATTTTTTGAGTAATGTGAACTCCGCCATGGCATTGAATTTCAATAACATCTTCTCCCGTATAACTGTTAGGTGCTTTAAACGGTAAAACTATTACATCATCCAGTTTTTCATTGTTTTCCGTAATTAAACCGTGATATATTTTGCCTGCCGTAAGGTTTTTATGCGAGAAAATTTTATCAATAATATTAAAGGCTTCACCGCCTGAAATTCTAACAATGCTGACTCCCCCGTTTCCGATAGGGGTTGCAATTGCGCTTATTGTATCCGATATAAATTGATATTTCATTTTAGCCTCATATTTATACTACCAAAAATATAAATTGTCTAAAATCAGAAAAAGTTATATTATGAAATAAAAAGAGGTTAATATGAGTTCAGATTGTATTTTTTGTAAAATTGTAAATAAAGAAATTCCTGCGGAATTTATATATGAAGATGATAATGTAGTTGCGTTTAACGACCTTAATCCGACAGCTCCGATTCATTTTCTTGTTATACCCAAAAAACATTATGATTCTTTGAATGATATAGATTCAAAAGAAGCATTTGCAAATATTTTTTCAGCTATTCCTAAAATTACATCAAAACTGGGAATAAAAGAATATAGAACTGTTATAAATACAGGAAAAAGTGCAGGACAGACAGTTTTTCATATTCATGTTCACGTAATGGCAGGCAGGGAATTTACTTGGCCTGCAGGGTAGAATTTTATGTATAACCGTTGGTATGATAAATATCCAGAATTAAAAACATTATTAACTCTTTTAGAGAAAGTTGACAGTTATTATATTGATATAATAGCTCAAGATTTTATACAAATTATTTTAAGTAAATATCAAAGTGAATTTGATGAGAAAATGCAGGCGATGTCTGATAATCCGCCTCCCGGGTATAACAGGTGGTATGATGAAAATTACAATCTTCATACTTGTATTGAATTTATTAAAACTTTGCCCGATGATGAAAAGAAAGAACTTATTAATTCTTTTATAATGTCAGTAATGAGTTTTGTAACAAATGTCGACGATCAGTAAAAAAAATATACTTGTAACAGGTTCTTCAAGGGGCATAGGGCTGAATATTGCAAAGCATTTTGCACAAGATTTTAACGTTTATATAACGGGAAGAAGCTCTGATAAACTTGCAAAATTATGTTCAAGTAATAATTTTAGAGGTTTTTTCCCTTGCGATTTAACGCAGGATAATGCCTCAGAAAAGTTATACAAAGGTTTAAATATAAATTTTGATGTTTTTATTAATAATGCAGGAGAATATATCTATTCACCGGTTGAAAAATTAAATCATGAAGATATTATAGGTTCACTCAAGCTAAATATCCTTGCACCTTTAGAACTGATAAAATATATAGTTCCATATATGAAAGAACAAAAATGGGGCAGAATAATAAATATAGGTTCTATATCGGGGGTTATGGGAGAAGCAAATGCTTCTTTGTATTCTATGACAAAAGCTTCTCTAATAGGAATGACAAAAGCTTTGGCTCTTGAACTTGCTCAGGATAATATAACAATTAATATTATAAATCCGGGCTGGGTTGATACCGAACTTATTAATAACGAAAACCTTGAATCTGACTTTTCAAAGGATGAAATTATTGAAACTATTCCTCAAAGAAGATTTGTAACACCCGATGAAATAGCTGCTATGTGCGAATTTTTGATTTCCGACAAGGCAAAAGGAATAACGGGACAATCAATAAATATCTGTGCAGGATTATCTTTGGGATTTTAAATAAGAAAACCCTGCACAAATTAGATTAATTATAGAGTAGTAGTATTAATGTAAGTATCATTAATAGTATAGATTGTTTTAACTGTATTAGCAGGAATTTTTGCATCCTTACCTTTCATGAATAAAAACAATGGGCATACACATACACTTAATACAATAGATAATACCATTTTATCGTCAGGTGCTTCCGTTATTACAGTGGATAACGGAATATAAGTTCCGTCAACTGCTTTGGTATGAAAATCATTGATAATTATTTTAGCGGACCTTCCTATTAATTCCCTTTTTTCGAACTCTATATTTGCATTTACGGGGGTATTCATTTTAACTAATACATTATTATTAGCATCAACAACATCTTGTGCTACAACAAATACAATATTATCACCGCTTTTTATATTGTCTGTGTTTATTTCCTGACTGCTTCTAATTACAACAGGTGTGTGAGCAGGTAAGACTTTTTTACCTAAGGCATTTACGGAAGCTACATAAGACGGATATTCAAAAGTTGCCGTGAAATTTTTGTTTTTATTTATAAATTCATAAAGAGTTTCCTCTTTATTTTCTGCCGATGAAATATGAACAGGATAAAACCCTGTAAATCCTAGTATTAAGAATAGTGCAATAATTTTTTTAAAATTCATACTTTCCTCCTTGTTATAATATAGTTAAAAAATTTCGTTATTAAAATACCGATTAATAAGCCGATAAAAAACCTTGTTATATTTCCTGTATTAATATTGAAAAGATTTAGCAAAATATCTGTTGAACAAATAATTGCAAGTATTATAAAAATTTTAAAATTAATTGAAAATTTATCAGCTAATAATAATAAACAGGAAATACATACACTTAAATATACTCCGAAACATCTGGCACAAAGTGCCATGGGATATCCCATAAGCCAAAAAGTACGCTCAGGGTTTTGATGGCATGCGTTAGATAAAATTGAATTTAAATTAGCGCTTAACGAGTAGTTAGCTGTATATGATAAAACCGGCACTAAAACTGCTCCTATTAGAAAAAATGCGCTATATAAAGCTAACAGAACTATTAATATGTTTTTTATATATTTCAAAAACTACTCCGATTTATGAACTTATGGATTACATAATTATTAGTATACTAAAAGGTTATCATTTTTGTAAATGCTTATAAATAATCTGTATACAACTATATAGGTGGTAGAAAAGTCTTAAAAAATATACCAAAATAGGTGGTATGAATAAGGATAAAAGCAGACATTTAAACTCTTATAAAAAGCTGGGAATGAATATAAGAAATATTAGAACTAACAAAAAACTTTCTCAGGAAGAGTTAGCTTTTAGAATTTCAAGTGCTAGAAATTATATTGGTTGTATTGAGCGAGGTGAAAAATTTCCCAGTCTAGCTATTCTAATGGATATTGCTTCTGCTTTAAATTGTAAGGTTCAAGATTTGGTACTCGATATATAGCTATTATAAATAGGATTATAGATGTTTAATTAGAAATCTCCTTTCTTGTGGATTATTTACAGCACCAATAAAATACTAATATTTATGATGTAAAAATGCAACAATCCGAAAATGAAAAATTTTTTACTAAAATTTCAGGTGAATTATTTAAAGAAATTCGTAAAGAAGTTTCAAAAAACTCTTTGAATAAATTTGCCCGAGAATATGATATTGACAGGGGTAATCTCAGTAAAATTGAAAGAGGACTTTTATCTTGCAGATTAATTACCGCCTGGAAGATAGCGGAAGCTTCTGGTATTAAGTTTTCAGATTTTGCATTAAGACTAGAGAAAAAACTCGGGCAAAATTTTAAATTAATTGATGAATATGTCCGAACAAAATTTTACGATAAGCCACGAAGTGGTGTGAGTAAAATTTTGAGAGTGACGTATTGAAAAGGTGAGCACTCGTACAGCGACGAGGAGTCGGTGGTAGAGTGCGACACTAGATTAAATAATGGTTATATTAGATTATTACAAAAAGTGATAAAAAAATTCAAAAATAAAATTTGTCCTGTTCTCTTTTTTAAATAATTTACTTGATAAAACTTTATGTTTAATTTATAAATACACATGAACAATAAATCATGGTAGGTATAAAGGAGATAGAAAACTATGGTAAATGTTGCAATTAACGGATTCGGAAGAATCGGTAGAAACACATTAAGAGCAGCAATCAAAGAAGGTATCTTTGACAAAATTAATTATGTCGCTATAAACGACCCCGGCTTAAAAGCAGAAGACGCTGCAAGATTATTAAAATATGACTCTGTAATGGGCAGATTTGAAGGCAGTGTTGAAGCATA